>NZ_JBHVCT010000085.1:0-26602 GCF_042803195.1 Streptomyces sp. NPDC057428 | reverse complement strand
AGCTCGTCCTCGTCCGCGACACCGCCTGCTGATCACCCACCAGCCGAACCGCCAGGCCAGCACGCCCGCATCTCAATTTCCCCCGAGGTCGTAAGCCAGACCCTCATCGGTGACGCCCTGGATGCGGGCATGGACGGCCTTGACGCGCTCGCAGGCGGACCGGGCGCTGTCGGCCGTGCCGTACGTCGTGGTGGCGAGGAAGGTGCTGGTGCGCTGGAGCCGCCCCCAGGGGTCTCCCCTGAACCCGGAGTGCGCGGCCACCGCGGCCATGGCCTGCGGCTGGAGCGACTGCAGGAGCAGCGCGGACAGTCCCCCGACGAACATCGCACTGTCCCCGTGAACTCGGCGTACCGGGCTGTCCTGCGGGAACCAGCGGGGGCCGGGAGTGTGGTGGATCGCGTCCCTGTTCCGGGGGCCGTCCGGACCGGCGACGCGCTCGAACAGCAGCTCGCCGGCGCGCTTGCGCAACACGTCGAGCGCACTCGGGAGAACGGCCATCGAAGCTCCTCGCGGCTCTGCCGGCCTGCTCGCGCGGTCGGCTGGGGCTGCCGGCCGGGCGGATACGGCCGTGACGTGACCGGCAGCCGTCATCTCATGGTCCTCACGGCAGGCGGTGCCCGCCACTCGTCGGGGCGAGGTGGCCTGCGTCCGATGATCCCTCACGGGGAAGGAGGACAGTCGTGCCCGGCGCGGGCACGGAACAAGATGTGATCCCGGGAGCCTCAGTGATCAAGGTCGAACGAGTCATGCACTCGAGCCGAACGCGCGACGAGATCGTGGCCTACATGGCCGACTTCTCCCACGCCGAGCAGTGGGACCCCGGCACCATCAGCTGCCGACAGGTCGACGCCGGCGATCCGGTGGCGGTGGCGGTGGGAACGGAGTGGCTGAACGTGTCCTCGTTCCGCGGACGCCGCACCGAGCTCCGCTACGAACTGACGCGGATGGACGACGACCGGCTCACCTTCGTCGGGCGTAACAGGACGGCGACGTCGACGGACGACCTCCACTTCGAGCCGCAGCCCGGCGGCACCCGGATCACCTACCGCGCGCACGTCGAGTTCCACGGGGTGGCTCGACTGGCGACCCCCGTCCTGAAGCGGGAGTTCGAGCGGCTGGGGGACGAGGTGGCCCAACGGCTCCCGGCCGCACTCCAACAGGCCCTCGGCCCCGCAGAGTCCGGGCAGCAACAGTCGTGACCCGGCACCGTACAAACTCGCTCATCGCCCCGAACGGGAATCCACACCCACGTCGCCGCGGCTCAGTGCACCCGGCCCCGCGGCTTCACCGTCCCCGGGGGCAGAGCCGGAGCGGCCAGGCGCCCGCCGTCGTAGCCCCGCACCTCACCGAAGCGGGAACCCTCCGTCCAGTCCAGGCGGGCCGCCTCGATCTCCCCGTGGGACCGTCCTACGAAGTTCCACCACATGACGATCTCCTCCCCGAACGGCTCGCCGCCCAGCAGCATCAGTCCGGCGTCGGAGGCCGCGCGGAGTGGTAGCTCGGTGCGACCGCAGCCGAGGTAGAGCATCGATCCCGGGAGGACCGGCACTCCGTCCACCTCCGCCTCACCCGACATCGACAGCACCGCGTACTCGAAATCGGGATCCAGCGGCAACCGGGCTTCGGCGCCGGCGTCCAGCGAGATGTCGGCTCCGACGATCGGGGTGTAGGCGGTGCCCGGCGATGCCGTCCCGTCGAGCTCACCCAGGATCACGGTCGCGGTGAGCCCCGTGGCCGCGACGGTGGGCAGGTCGGTGTGGTGCTGGAAGTAGGGCTCGACGTGGCGGTGCGCGTCGGGGAGGGCCACCCAGAGCTGGGCACCGTGCAGGAACCTGGCGTGGGGCTTCGGGCTCTCCTCGGAGTGACTGATCGCCCTGCCCGAGGTCATCAGTCCCAGCTCGCGCGGACGGATCGTTCTCAGACTTCCCAGGCTGTCACGGTGCAGCACCTCTCCCTCGTGCAGCCAGCTGACCGTCTGCAGCCCCATGTGGGGATGCGGAGGCACCTGCATGCCGGGCTCGTCGGCGATGTCGTCAGGGCCGTAGTGGTCCACGAAGACCCAGGCCCCGACCATACGGCGGCCGAGGTTGGGCAGCAGTCTGCGCACCTGGGTGGACTCCCCGAGCTGGACGCGGCGCGGAGTGAGGAGTTCACGCACGGGCTCGGCCACGACGAAGCCCCGTCCCCCGCAGACGGAGAGGGGTGCCTGACGATCCAGATTGCTCATGGCGCACAACCTATGGCCGCGAAGGCCCGGGGTGTCGGCCCCACGCCGAAAATTTAGTGGAATGTTAAACTATGCCCGCGTGTTGAGCACGACTTACCGCACAGGCACGAGGAGGAGCAGTGGACGAGACCTACTACGAGTTCGGCACACCGGCCGAGCGCTGGGACCGTGCGCAGATGTTCTTCGAAGCGAAGGAGTACCTGACAGCGGCCCGGATCCTCGGCGGGCTGGTCGGGGAGGCGCCCGAGCAGGTTGCGCCCCGCCTGCTGCTGGCGCGCGCCTACTACCACTCCGCGCGGCTCACCAAGGCCGAGGCCGAACTGCGCGAGGTGCTGAAGCGCGACCCCGTCGAGGACTACGCCCTACTGATGCTCGGGCGCACGCTCGAGCGCCAGGGCCGGCCGGCCGAAGCGGCGCCGCACCTGCGGATGGCCCGGGCGATGTCCGGAGACTTCGATCTCGAGCCGCCCGGCCCCGGAATGACGGCCGTGGGCTGACACCCGGCCTGACGGACACCGGCCGACAACGGTCGGGTCGTGGGCCCAAGCGGTCCGCGGGGCCCACGCCGGACCGGTCGCGAGGCCGGATGCGGGGCAGGAGGAGCCGACCACCTCCGGGGGGGGACGTGGTTCGCAGCCGGAAGGTGCGCGAGCCCCGTTCCTCAGCCTCGCTCCGGCCCCGCGCCGGACACGCGGTCCAGCCACTCCGACATCAGAGCCGTCTCGGCTGTACTGAGACCTGAGTCCTGCGAATGCCGCAACAGCGCGCCGAGCCTGGCCGCCACGGAGGGGACCTCCGCGTCCACCGGCTCGGCCGCCCAGGCGTCCGGCGTGAAGACGGCCGCGTGCACGGCGTCCCGCACGCGAACCGAAGTAGCCGCGTCCGGGAAGGCCGCGGGGCGGGCCACCAGCATCAGCGCAACTCCAGTGGTGGCAGACATGATCATCTGAGCCGCCGCCTCGGGAGCGATACGCAGTTTCCCCTGTTCCGCGGCGCGCTCCAGATCCCGGGTCAGGATGCGATGGGACTCGATCGCGGAGGCAGGGGGCGTCCGCATCGCCGGCGAGTTCATCAGGCGGTACAGGTTGGGGTTGCGCCGGGCGAAGTCGATATGACCGTCCCAGCCGTTGCGCAGATCCTCGATGGGGTCTCCCGTGTCCCCGCGCTCCCGCTTGGTCGCCAGGTACGCGTCGAATCCGTGGTCGACGACGGCTGAGAGGAGCCCCGCCTTGTCCCCGAAGTACCTGTAGAGGGCGGGGGCCCCGACCTGCGCCCCCTCGCACACGGCCCGCGTGGAGATGTCCCCGTCCGAGGACTCCGCGACCAGCCGGGCCGCGACTTCGAGGATGCGTGCTCGTGTACTCACCGGAAGGACGCTATCAAGCGTCAGACGATGCCGCCGTTGGCCCTCAGGACTTGGCCGTTGACCCAGCGGGCTGGGCCCGCGAGGAAGGAGACGACTTCCGCGATGTCCTCCGGCACGCCGAGCCGCTCGAGCGGCGGCTGCGCGGCCGCCCTTGTGATCGTCTTCTCGTCCTTGCCGTCCAGGAAGAGGGAGGTGGCGGTGGGCCCGGGGGCGACCGCGTTGACGGTGATGTCCCGGCCTCGCAGTTCGCGGGCGAGTATCAGCGTTATCGCCTCCACCGCCCCCTTGGACGCGGCGTAGCCGCTGTAGCCCGGGAGGGCCAGCCCCAGCACGGAGCTCGAGAAGTTGATGACCGCTCCGCCTGCGCGCAGCCGCCGCGCGGCCTGCTGGCCGACGACGAAGGTGCCGCGGATGTTGGTGCGGTGCATCTGATCGAGGACCTCCAGATCGAAGTCGGCCAAGGGGGCGAGGGACATGACGCCTGCCGCGTGCACGACGACGTCCACTCCCCCGAACGCTTCCTCGGCGGCATCGAAGAGCGCGGCCACGGCCACCTCGTCGGCGACGTCCGCCCGGCGGGTGATTGCCTGACCGCCCGAGGCAACCACCGCCTCGACCGCCGCCTTCGCCTCCGTCTCGTTCCCGGCGTAGTTGATGACGACCGCGAAACCGTCCGCCGCCAGCCGCTCGGCACTCTCACGGCCGATGCCCCGCGACCCACCGGTGATGAGAGCGACCCTGCGGGCGGAGCCGGAGTTCTGCTCGGTCATGACGT
The DNA here is from genome assembly GCF_042803195.1 of Streptomyces sp. NPDC057428. Lineage (NCBI taxonomy): Bacteria > Bacillati > Actinomycetota > Actinomycetes > Kitasatosporales > Streptomycetaceae > Streptomyces > Streptomyces sp. NPDC057428. Next base: position 22,234 of record NZ_JBHVCT010000085.1, on the reverse strand, counting down.
GCTCCTCGGCAGAGAGTGAATGGCGCCGAAGCGGCGACCCTGACGCCACCGGTCAAGCGAAACCCGGCGCCGAAAACAACGCTAACACTTTTACGGTAGCAACGCTACGCCTCCTTCGGGTGCAGGCCCCTAGCCGCGCGCGCGGGGACGAAATAGAGGTGCGCGCGGCGATCAGGCGGTGATACCCAGGCCCGATGGACGCCCTCATGACCCCCCGGCTCGCGCTGTACCCCCTGGATGCCGCAGAGGCCGCAGACATAGCAGCGAGCAGACCCGACGGCCCGTCAGCGGCGCACTGGGCGCCGGGGTACCCCGACGACGGCGACCGGCGGGCGGCAGGCCGGTTCCTGCGGACCTGCGCCGACGTCGGCGACCCCAGGCCGTTCGGCGCGTTCGAGATACGCAGGCGCACCGACGGTCTCGCTATCGGCGGGGCGGGTTTCCACGGCGCTCCGGATCCGGACGGGCAGCTCACGGTCGGTTATGGTCTGATCGCTTCGGCACGGGGACTCGGTTACGGGGCCGAGGCGCTCGGTTCACTGCTGATGTTCGTACGGTCGCGAGGGGTGCTGTCCGTGAAGGGCGACGCCGATCTCGACAACGTCGCCTCCCACCGCGTCATGACATCTGCCGGCATGCGGCTGGTCGCGGTGGACGACCGGTTGAGGCACTACCGCGTCGACTGGCGTGACACCCCGGCCCCACCCTCGGTCTGAAGAACGTGCGGACCCCTGGGCCTTGAGGGACGGTCCCTGGAGCACCGGCCGCCGACCGGCGAAGGTCCTCTGACACGACGGAACCCGCCGGTGAGTCCGGCGGGTTCCGTGGACCGTTCCGTGGGCCGTGAAGGTCAGTTCACGGCTCCCACCGAGCGCGTGGCCGTCGGCGCGGAAGCGGCCGCCGAGCCGGTGCGCGGCAGAAGGAGTCGTTCCGTGAGCAGACCGAAGACCAGGCCGAACACGATCCAGAGCGTCGCCTGGACAGCGAGCGTGGACAGCCTGAACTCCCAGAGCAGCGTGGCCGGGAAGTCGGCACCCACCTCGTTGAACGACGGCAGGAAGGCGTAGGCCAGCCCGATCAGCACGACGTAGCCCCCGGCCGCGGTGATCGTCGCGTTCCACTTGCCGAGCCGCTGCGCGAGCCTTTTGCCCGTGATGACGGCGGCGACGGCCAGCAGCACGCTGAGTGCGACCATCAGGAAGAACAGGCCGGTGCGCTGCCCGATGGTGTCGGGGTTGCCGACGGCCGGCGGGTTCGCCGGGTACTTGAGGAACGGCACCACGTACGCCGCCAGCAGCGCCGCGCCCGCGACCAGCGCGGCGGTGGCTCTGGGGCCGAAGGCGCCGATGCGGCCGAGCGCGTAACAGAAGACGAGGGCGGCGATACCGCCGGCCGCCACACCGAACACCAGGACACCGGTGGCGAGTCCACCGGTGGCCTGCATGGTGCGGCTGACGAGTTCCTCGCCTCCGTGCTCGTGGATATGGGCGTGGGCCTCCTCCAGCGCGATGGCGGCGTCCACCCGCGACTCCCCGAGGAAGTAGGCCACGGCCAGGGCGAGCACGCCGGCCACGAGGCCGGCCAGCATGCCGCGGATGAGCAGAGCTCGGACCGATACGGAGTTCATGAGTCGCTCTCCTGCTTCCCCGCCCCTCAGTGGCAGGGGAAGCCGAGCAGGTGACGGCCGTCGTGCACCCATTCGTGCACGCCCTCACCCGAGATGAGCGCCGTGGCCCCCTGCTCCGCACCGACGAAGTAGAGGAGCACGAGCATCAGGATTCCGAAGAAGACGGCCCACGGCGCGATGGCCTTGAGCGATATGGGTGCGATGACCGGCGCGACGGTGGTGGGGGCGGCAGAATGTGCCATGGCAGAACCTCCTGTGGGAACACGCGTCCCTGTCGTGGTGCCGTAGACGAGGTGCCGGGTCTGACTTCCCGCAGCGGGGCGGGTACACAGTGGCGCGACCGTGCCGGATTCTCACCGGGCTTCCGTCACACCTTCGTCTTGGTTGCCGAGACCATACCGCCTGCCGTTCGGCCACCGCCATGGCGCATGAGTGGCTTGCCGGTCCGCCGGACGGCTGTGTTCGCATGGGGCGGGCCACGGAAGGGGGACGATATTCGAGGAGTGGAGTCGGAGAATGACGGTACGGGTGATGTTGATCTCACCTGCGGTCAACGCCGCATTGCGCGAGGCCCGGTTCGAGGGTGACGCCCCTTTGGACGAGGCGACGGCACGCGGGGCCGCGGCCGTCGCGGCCGTCGGACGGGTGCCCGGCGCGGACCGGCACCTGCGCGGACCGTCCGAGCGGTGCGGCCGGACCGCGGAGGCGCTCGGGCTGGAAGCCCTCGTCGAACCGCTCCTCGCCGACTGGGACATGGGGCGCTGGCGCGGCCAACGGCTCGCGGACGTCGGCGCGGTCGAGCCGGACGCCGTGTCCGCCTGGCTGACCGACCCCTCTGCGGCTCCCCACGGCGGCGAGTCCCTGCTGGATCTGGTCGCCAGGGCAGGCAGGGCCCTGGAGTCCCTGGAGAGTCCTGCCGGACGGCTGCTGGCCGTGGTAGAGCCGGCGGTCGTGCGGGCTGTTCTCGTCCGGGCCCTGAAGCTTCCGGTGGAGGCCTTCTGGCGGCTCGACGTCGCTCCCCTGAGCCTCACGGAGCTCAGCGGCCGCTCGGGACGGTGGAACCTGAGGTGCGGCCGGCCGCTGAACTGACGCAGGTGTTCCGTGGCACGCCGTCTCAGATGGGCGCCGCAACGTATCCCTCCGCCGGAAGCACGATCGCGGTGACCGCGAGTCCCTCGGCCACCAGCCAGTTCCCCTCGTACGACTCGGGCATCCCGGGAGCCGTGCGCAGCAGTTCCGCGGTGAACGTGCCCTCGGTGGCGGTGCCCTGGCCGCGGTGGAAGGTGATGTCGGCCTCGGTGAAGTCGAGTTCGACGCGGGTGAGCGGGAACCAGGTCTTGAACACGCTCTCCTTGGCGCTGAAGAGCAGCCGGTCCCAATGGACTCCCGCGCCGTCGGTGCCCGCGGGCGTCCGTGCGCGTTCCGAGGCCAGCGAGACGTACTCCCAGACGTCGGACGGGAGCGGTTCGTTCGGTTCCGCGTCGATGCCGATCGCCCGGGCCAGCGAGGTCCGGGCCAGCACGGCGGCGCGGTAGCCGTCGCAGTGCGTCATGCTGCCGATCACTCCGTCGGGCCACAGCGGTACACCGCGGTGACCGGTAAGCACCGGCGCCGGCGGCAGCCCGAGTGCGGCCATCGCCCGCCGCGCGCAGACGCGGACGGCCGCGAACTCGTGCTTGCGGCGGTCCACACTCCGGGCCACGAGCCGCGCCTCCTCGGGGTACAGACTCCCGGGCGGCGCCTCCGTCACGTCCGTGTCCGCGCAGGCGACATAGGAGGGAAGCAGGCGTTCGATCACGAGCCCTGTCCGTCCGCGACGGGGGAGCGCTCACCGTCGTAGGGGAGGATCTGCCGCAGGAGGCCGAGCGGATGGCCCCGCTCGCGCCACTCCCTGGGGTAGCCGATCGAGACCTCCTCGAACCGGACACCGTCGTACCAGGTCGTCCGGGGGATGTGGAGGTGGCCGTACACGACGGCTGCGACGTTGAAACGGCGGTGCCAGTCGGCGGTGAGTTCCGTGCCGCACCACTGGGCGAACTCCGGGTACCACATGACCGAGGTCGGTTCGCGCAGCAGCGGCCAGTGTCCGGCGATGACGAGCGGCACGGACGGGTCGTGCGCCGCCAGCCGCTCCTCGGTGAATGCCACCCGGGCCCGGCACCAGTCGTCCCTGGCCGGGTAGGGGTCGGGATGGAGGAGGTATTCGTCGGTGCAGACGACACCGGCCTCGTGCGCCCGGGCCAGGGACTCCTCCTTGGTCGACGTCCCGGGGGCCCTGAAGGTGTAGTCGTACAGGGTGAACACGGGCGCCACGGCAACGGGACCGTCCGCCCCCTGCCAGTGCGGGTACGGGTCCTCCGGGGTGGTCACCCCCAGCTCCCCGCAGACCCGTACGAGGTGTTCGTACCGCGCTCGGCCCCGCAGGCGCACAGGGTCCTTGTCCACGGTCCACAGTTCGTGGTTACCGGGCGTCCACACCACATGGGCGAAGCGCCGCGTCAGGAGTTCCAGCGCGTTCTCGACCTCTTCTGCCTGCTCCGCCACGTCCCCCGCGACGATCAGCCAGTCCGCGTCGGAGGTGGGCAGCAACCGGTCGGCGATCGGGCGGTTGTCCGCGATGCCGACATGGAGGTCGCTGACGGCGAGGAGCCGTCCCTCCCCCTTCGGCGTCGGGGGGACGTCGCTGAGTGGACTCATTGTTCGAATTTACCGCTTCGGTGGATCTCCCCCGCACCGCCTCGCTCGACGTGCTCTCCCTCGGTGCGGCCGCAGAGGGCCGTCGTCGGCGCGCTCCGGCTCCAGACGCGCACGTCGGCGCCGTTCGGCGGAGCGAAGGAACTGGTGGCCCGTGTACGCCTCACAGCGACCGACGCGGATCTGACGATCGGTACCGGGCAGGAGGCCGCAGGCCCCGCACCCGGCCTCCTGCTGGCCGTCTCGGGCCGCCGGGTGGCACCGGCCGATCTCACCGGGGCCGGCGTGACGGCGCTGGCCGAACACACCTGACGACCCGTCATGACACCCCCTGCAGGTCCGCCGGTACAGGGGCGACCAGCCGGGGACGGAGTGCGGGCCCGCTCAGCCGCGCTGAACGGCCGCCGACGTCCCCGAATCGGATTCCAGGGCGGCCAGCAGCCAGTCGTGTGCGGTGCCGGGTGTCGGCTCGGGCCGGTCGGCGTGTGTGCTGACGAGCTCGGCCGTCAGCTCCCAGTACCGGTCGATGCGCGGGTCCGCCGCGAGCCGCCCGGCGAGCGCGCGGCGGAAACCCGGGGTGTCGGCGACGTTGCCCGCTCGCGCGTAGGCGTCCACGAACCCTTCCAGTGCCTCCCCCGCTCGCCTTCGCCGGGCTGTACGCCATGGTGACCGCCCCCTGCGACGGCGACGCGCCCACTCAGCCCCACGCGCACCGATCGGCGGGCGCCCGCGAGTCGGCCGTGCTGTACGCGGGCCTTGCGGAGGCGTACGACCTGGCGGCCGTGCAGATGCGCCGGGGCAGCGGGCCGCACTTCCTCGGGGGGCTGCGGGACAGCCGCGTCGAGGAATGCGCTGACGGACCGCTTCGGCATCCGCGGTGGCAGCCACGCACGCCAGAACCTCGCCAGAGGGCCGGTGTCCGGGGGCGCGGTCACGGCTCCGACCAGGAGCAGCCGGCCAGGGCGTTCGGACGGCGGGCTCTCCTGTACGGCGCGGAGGGCGGCCTCTCTCCAGCGCAGAGTCGCCAGTTGTGAACCGAGTTCGGCCAACTGACCGGCGACGGCGTCCTCCAGAGCCCCGCCGGTCCGTCCGGCGTCGTCCTCGTCGAGGACGCGGCGCACCGTGGAGACCGGCAGGTCCAGGGTGCGCAGGGAGCGGATCATCCGCAGCCGCTCCAAGGCGTCGGGGCCGTAGCGGCGGTGCCCGCCGGGGCTGCGGGACGCCTCGGGCAGGAGACCGCGGTCGGAGTAGAAGCGGACCGTCTTGACGCTGACCCCCGCGCGCCCGGCGAGCTCGCCGATGCCGCACAGACCGTCCCACGACGAGAACACTTGAACCTCCCTCCGGGGGAGTTCCTACGGTACCGGCGAGAAGGGCCGGCCGGAGGTCGTGCCGGTCCGCGGACTACGGCGTACCGAGGAGAGATCATGACCGTGTTCATCCTGGTGTCAGGCATGTTCACCGGACCCCACGTGTGGCACGACACGGCGGCGCGGCTTACCGCTGCGGGTTCTGACGTCCGTACGGTGCCGCTCACCGGGCTCGGCGGCCCCTGCGCCACGCCGGGTGCGGTCATCGACCTGGAGTCGCACATCGCGGATGTGGTCGCGGTTGTCGACTCCGTGCTGCGGGGGCCGCACGCGGAGATCGTCCTGGTCGGCCACGACTACGGCATCCATCCGGTGCTGGGCGCCGCGGATCGTCGCGCGGAGTCGATCGCCCGGATCGTCTACCTGGACTCCGGTCTTCCTCAGCACGGTGTCCCCGCCCTGGCCGCCGTCGCCGACCGGCAACTGCGCGAGGAGGTGATGCGGCGGGCGGCCGGGAGCGGGGGCACGGCGGCCGAACCCCCTCCCCCGGCACGTGAGGAGTGGCGGCTCTGGGGCAGTGTCGCCGGCGTCCCGGACGCGGCGCTGGACCAGCTCACCGAGCTGGCCCGGCCTCAGCCCCTGGGTACGCTGCTCCAGCCGCTGAGCCTGACCGGGGCGGCCGCCTCGGTCCCCTTGGCCGGAGTGCTCTGCACCGCCAACGGGGCGGGGATCGCACTGGTTCAGACCCGGGTGGATCTCGGGGAGCCCTCGCTCCAGGCCTGGGCCGGTCCCCGGGTGACGTTCTTCGAACTGCCCACCGGGCACTGGCCGATGCTGTCCAGCCCGGACGAGCTCGCACGGACGGTCCTGCGGGCCGCGGCCGGCGAGGGGCACCGGCTCACCCCCATGGACGCCGCCGGGCCTCCGGCGCATCTGCGCCCCTTCCTGCTGGACGTGCCCGCGGCACCCGTCGAGCGGGTCGCCCACGTCGATCTGCACCTGCCCGCCGGGGCCGGCCCCCGCCGGCCCCCGCCGGCCCCCGCCCCGCGCTACTGATCGTGCACGGGGGCCCGGTCCCGGCGGGGGCCCGCCCGACCCCCAGGGAGTGGCCGGGCATGACGGGGTACGCACGTTACGCCGCCGCGGAGGGGGTGGTGGGCGTGACGGTCGACCACCGCCTGCACGACGTGACGGACTACGAACGGGCCGCGGCCGACGTCGCGGCAGCGGTCGAGCTGGTCCGGTCGGATCCTCGGGTGGAGGCGGACCGGATCGCCCTCTGGTTCTTCTCGGGCAGCGGTCTCATCAGCGCCGAGTGGCTGGCGGCGCCGCCGCCGTGGCTGCGTTGCCTGGCGGCGAACTACCCGGTCATGGCACCGCTGCCCAACTGGGGCCGCATCGGGAGCGGGTTCCACCCGGCGGACGCGGTTGCCCGCTCCGGTGACCTGCCCGTCGTGCTGGTGCGCGCCGGACTGGAGAGCGCCGAGATCGCCGTCACCGTGGAGGAGTTCCTGGGCGCGGCGGCCGAGCACGGGGCGAACGTCGAGGTGGTGGACGTACCGGAGGGCCACCACGGCCTCGAGGCGGTCGATCGCACCGACGCGTCACGCGAGACCGTGCACAGGGTGATGCGTGCCGTGCTTGGACACCTGACAGCCTGATCCACCCGCTCGGGGCGGTACCCGGACCGGCGCCCATGCGGAGGGCTGCCCGGGGCAGCACCCCCGTTCACGTGCCCCGGGGCGCCCGGAAGGTTTTGCGGTAGTCCCGGGGCGACGAGCCGGTGACCCGCTTGAAGGCCGTGCTGAGCGCGCTCTCGGAGCCGTAGCCGACCGTCCGGGCGATGGTGGCGATCGTGACGGTGTCCTCGCGAAGGTGCCGGGAGGCGAGTTCGACGCGCCACCGCGTGAGGTAGTCGAGCGGCCCACAGCCGACCACGTCCTTGAAGCGTGCGGCCAGAGTGGACCTGGACACCGCGCCCGCCCCTGCGAGCTCGGCCACGGTCCAGCGGTGCTCGGGCCGCCGGTGCATGGAGGTCAGGGCGGCTGCCACCGCGGGGTCCGTGAGGCCGGGACGGGATCACCGCCAACGCCCTCAACCCGGGGTGGATCAGCACCAAGCTCCAGCGCCACCTCGACGACGACACCATGCGCGCGCTGGGCGCCATCGACGAGAAGGGCGGCATCATCCCGCAGCCCTACTACAAGGAGCCGGCCCAGGGAGCCTCGACGTCCGTACTGCTCGCCGCCTCTCCCCTTCTGAACGGCGTCAGGACGATACTTCGAGGACAACCAGGAGGCGCGGCTCGTGGACGGCCCCGAGGAGAGCCCGGGCGGCGTCGCGGTCCACGCACTGGATCCGCAGGCGGCAGACCGCCTCTGGGACTACGCGTCCGAGACCGTCGCCGCGGCGCGCAGGTAGCGGAACGCGCGGCGCCCGGCCGGTCCGGACGCGCTCCCCACCGGAGCCCGCGCTGTGTGGACGCCGTCGGCTGGATGACCCGCCGCTTTTTGCGGGCACACGGGTCACACGATGAGGGGCTCTCCGTGGCGGCTGCTGGCTTCGGGGCCCCGAACGTGATCGGGTTGACAACCCGTCAGCCTTACGGGAACCAAGCCGAGGGACACGGATGACGAACCGACAGCACCCCCCGCAGCCGGACGCCGTCGTCGTCGGCGCCGGTCTCGCGGGACTGGCCTGCGCGCTCGACCTCAGCGGCGCGGGTCTCCGCGTCGAGCTTCTGGAGGCGTCCGACGGCGTGGGCGGCCGGATGCGTACGGACCGCAAGGACGGCTTCCTGCTGGACCGCGGTTTCCAGGTCTTCAACACCTCCTACCCACAGGTGAAACGGCGCGTCGACCTGCGCGCACTGCGCCTGCGGCCGTTCACCCCCGGTCTCGTCGCACGGACCCCGTCGGGGCGGGTGCGCCTCACCGACCCCACCCGGCGGCCCGGGGACGCGGCGGAGTTGCTGCCCGGTCGCGTCCTGTCGGCCCGGGACCTGGCCGCGCTGGCCTCACTCACCGCGCGTGACGTGCTGCTCCCGGCGAAGCGCCTGGGCCGGGCGACCGACCGCACCGCCGCGGAAGCCCTCGTCCGCGCCGGCCTCTCCCCGCGTGCGATCGACGAACTGATGCGGCCGTTCCTGTCAGGGGTGTTCCTGGAGGAAGGGCTGGAGACCTCGGCGCGCTTCCTGCACCTGGTCCTGCGCAGCATGGCGCGAGGCACGCTCTGCCTTCCCGCCCGGGGCATCGGGGCCGTACCGGCCCAGCTCGCCTCCCGTCTTCCGGACGGCGTCCTGCGACTCGGCTCGCCCGTCACCGGCATCACGGACTCCGGGGTGCTGCTCGCGGACGGACGCGAACAGGACGCCGCCTGCGTGGTCGTGGCCACGGATTCCGCCTCGGCCGCGCGCCTGCTGCCCGGCCTGCCCGTCCCCGGCAGCAGGACGGTGACGACGTACTACCACGCGGCCGAGCGGTCCCCGCTGCGCGAGCCGACCCTGGTGGTGGACTGCGGGTCGGCCATCCTGAACAGCTGTGTGCTCACCGAGGTCGTACCCGGTTACGCTCCCCCCGGCACCGCGCTGGTGTCCACGTCCGTACTGGGTGCGGGGCCTCCCGGCGGAGAGCAGACGGTCCGGGCCCGGCTGGCAGAGCTGTACGACACGGACACGAGTGCCTGGGACCCGGTCGCCTCGTACACCGTGGAGGGGGCGCTCCCCGCCATGCTGCCGCCCTGGCCGCTGAGCCGTACGACGCGTTTCGTGCCGGGGCGTTACGTCTGCGGGGACCACCGGGCGACCGGATCCGTGCAGGGGGCGCTCGCATCGGGCAGCAGGGCGGCGCGTGAGGTGATGGCCGACCGCGCGGCCACCAGGCCGTGACCGCGCGCCTGCGGGGTCACGGCCGGGTCAGGGCGCGGTCCGGACGGTGGGCCCGGTGAGCCCTTCGGCGGCCGGAGGTCACCGGGTGGACGACGCCGTGGTCGTCGGCGGCGGCGCGGCGGGACTCTGCCTGGCGGACCGGCTCACCGGGGCCGGTATCGGCGTGACCCTGGTCGAGGCGCCCGAGGGACCGCTGCGCCCGGCGGAGCGCACGTGGTGTTACTGGGAGGCCGGCTCCGGTGCGTTCGAGGAGGTGGTCGTCGCCTCGTGGCCCCGTCTGCGGGTGCGCGGACCGGACGGCCGCGTGGTCGAGTCGGATCCCGCCCCCCTGCGCTACCGGATGGTCCGCTCGGGAGCGTACGAGCAACTGGTCCACGCACGGCTGCGGGCCTCCCCCGGCGCCCGCGTCCTGCGCGCCACGGCCCACGACGTGCGAGAGGCACCGTACGGCGCGGAGGTGCGCTGCACGGCAGCCGACGGGCGGGCGCTGACCCTGCGTGGCAGAAATGTCTTCGACTCACGGCCCCTGCACTCCGCACCGCCGCACCGCACCCTGCTGCTGCAGCACTTCCGCGGCTGGTTCGTGCGCACCTCCGCTCCCGCGTTCGATCCGGGTGTGGCCGACCTCATGGACTTCCGGGTCCCCCAGCCGCGTCACGGCCTCGCGTTCGGCTACGTCCTGCCGCTCGCAGCGGACCGGGCGCTGGTGGAGTACACGGAGTTCTCCCGACGGCCGCTGACGACGGCGGCGTACGAACAGGCCCTGCGGCACTACACCGGCGAGGTGCTCCGACTCGGCGCTCTGACGGTGGAGTCGGCCGAGCAGGGCGTCATCCCCATGACCGACGCGCGCTTTCCGGGCAGGACGGGCCCCGCGGTCTTCCGCATCGGAGCGGCAGGAGGGGCCACCCGGCCGGCCACCGGCTACACCTTCGCCGCCGTGCAGCGGCAGAGCGGGGCCATCGCCACCGCGCTGCGCCGCGACCGGCCGTTCGTGCTGCCGGCGCCCCACCGCCGCAGGGCCCTCGCCATGGACGCCGTCCTGCTCCGCGCCCTGGACACGGGGCGTGTCGACGGCCCGCGCTTCTTCACCGACCTCTTCCACCGCGTCCCGATGGAGCGGATGCTGCGCTTCCTCGACGGCGGGAGCACGCCGTGGGAGGAGTTCGGCATCGGACTGCGCACGCCCGTGGGGCCGATGCTCCGTACGGCGGCCGAACTCCCCTTCCTCGCCCGCCGGACCGCCGGCCGATCCGAAGAGAGACCCCGATGACCCTGCTGCGTGACCGCGACCTCGCCCTCGCCTTCGATCACGCGTCGCACACCTACGACCGGCTCACCGGGCTGAACCCGGGCTACCGCTCCGGTCTCCTCCGCTCGGCGCACCGCCTCCGTCTGCAGCGCGGCGGCATGGGACTGCGGGTGCTCGATGCCGGGTGCGGAACGGGCGCTTCGACGCGGGCGCTCCTGCGGGCCGCCCCGTACGCCAGGATCACCGCGATCGACGCGTCGGCGGGCATGCTGGAGCGGGCCCGTTCGAAACGGTGGCCGCCGAACGTCCGCTTCCTGCACCGGTCCGCCGAGGGACTCTCGGCCACGGAGGACGACGGGACGTACGACGCGGTCTTCGCCGCTTTCCTCTTCCGCAACGTCACCGAGCCCGGGACGGTCCTCGAAGCCGTGCGCGCCCTGCTGCGGCCCGGGGGGCGGTTGCTGGCCCACGAGTACAGCCTCAGCGGATCACCCGCGCACCGGGCCCTGTGGAACGCGGTCTGCCGGGGAGTCATCCTCCCCGCGGGCACAGTGACCGGCGACCGGGACCTGTACCGCCATCTGTGGTGCAGCGTCCTCGCGTTCGACACGGCTCCCGACTTCGCGGCCCGGATCTCCCGCGCCGGGTTCCGCTTCGTGCGGGTCCTTCCCGTCACCGGCTGGCAGACCGGCATCGTGCACACCTTCGTGGCCCGCAGGGGCGTGGAGCCGGGAAGGGCGGAGACGTCATGAGCGGGCGCGGGAGCCGCCCCGGGGCGGCCCGGCACGGGCGCGACCGCCGGGCGGAGGTCGTCCTGCCGGCCCCCGGCCGTGCGCGTTTCACCGGCGAGGCGCCTTCCACCGCGGTGATCGGTGGTGGCATCGCCGGACTCGCGGCGGCGACGGCGCTCGCGGAGCGCGGTGTCCGCGTGACCCTGTACGAGCGGGAGGCTGCGCTCGGCGGCCGGCTCGCCGGTTGGCCCGTGCGCCTCGCCGACGGGTCCGGGGTGACCATGAGCCGCGGTTTCCACGCCTTCTTCCGCCAGTACTACAACTTGCGCGGTCTGCTGCGCCGTACCGATCCGGGGCTGGAGGCACTCACACCGCTCCCGGACTATCCGCTGCGGCACCGCAGCGGCATGACGGACGGTTTCGCACGGGTGCCGAGGACCCCGCCCTGGAGCGCCCTCGGATTCGTCGCGCTCAGCCCGACGTTCGGCTGGCGGGATCTGGCCGCGATGCACCCCCGTGCGGCTCTGCCGCTGCTCGACGTGCGGGTCCCCGAGGTGTACGAGCGGTTCGACGGGATCAGCGCCTCGGACTTCCTGCACCGGATCAACTTCCCCGAAGCCGCGCACCACCTGGCCTTCGAGGTGTTCTCCCGGAGCTTCTTCGCCGATCCGCGCGAGTTGTCCGCCGCGGAACTGCTGGTGATGTTCCACATCTACTTCCTGGGCTCGTCGGAGGGCCTCCTCTTCGACGTGCCGCGCGAGCCCTTCCCCCAGGCGCTCTGGGAGCCGCTGGGCGGCTATCTGCGCGGGCTCGGTAGCGAGGTGCGCACCGGCACCCCGGTCCGCCGCGTGCGTCCGGCCGGGGGCGGGGACTTCACGGTCGAGACCGACGGTCCGGCTGTCCGCCACCAGGCGGTGGTCCTCGCGCTGGACACCGGCGGGCTGCGCCATGTCGTCGGTGCGTCCCAGGAGTTGGGTGACGCGGGATGGCGCGCGGACGTCGCCGCGCTGCGCACCGCGCCTCCGTTCCTCGTCTCACGTCTGTGGCTGGACCGGCCCGTGCGGGGGGACCGCGCCGGGTTCCTGGGCACCAGTGGGTACGACGGCCTCGACAACGTCAGCGTCCTCGACCGCTGGGAGGGTGAGTCGGCACGCTGGGCGGCGCGGACGGGCGGTTCCGTGGTCGAACTCCATGCCTACGCCGTCGACGAACGAGCCGAACGCAAGGAGGTCCAGCGGCGGATCCTCGACCGCCTCCACGAGGTCTACCCCGAGACGGCGGATGCCCGGATCGTCGACGCACGGCACGAATGGCGTGCGGACTGCCCGGTCTTCTCCGTCGGGGGCTACCCCCGGCGACCGGCCGTGCGGACGCCGCATCCACGGCTCGTGCTGGCGGGGGATCTCGTCCGCACCGGCCTCCCCGTCGCACTGATGGAGCGCGCGGCGACATCGGGCTTCCTTGCCGCCAACGAACTGCTCGCCGGGTGGGGCGTCCGCGGGCAGGTGCTGTGGACGGTCCCCCGCGCCGGGCGTTCCAGGGCGCTCCGCGCGTTGGCCGGCGCGGCCTCACGTCGCTGAGGCCTCGCGCGGGCGAGACCTCAGCCGGGAAAGCGCCCGGATCTGCGCAGCGACCAGCGGCGCTCGGCGTACGCCAGGTCGTCGCGCCAGAGCCGGGCGGCCGTCCGTCGCATGAGCGGACGCAGGACCGGGGCCGCGGCACGGGCCACGGCGAAGCCCCGCCGGTCCGATGCCGCGACGATCGCCTCGACCACGACCGTCCTCGGCCGGGCGGCGCCCGGCGCGGTGAGGGGCGTGGCATGGGTCTCCACCACCGAGCCCACCCCCTCACCGTCCGTGATGTGCATGACGACGGTGCGCGGTTCGGGCGCGGTGAAGACGGCGCGGACGGGCACCGCCAGCCGACCGGCGACCTTGAACGAGACGTCGACGGCGAATCCGTCGTCACCGCCGTCCTCCGGGGTGCGGACGACTTTCAGCCCCACGAAGGCGTACGGATGGAACCACGAGCCGTGCCAGGGGTCGAGCCGGTTGGCGACGACGTCCTGGGGCTCGCAGCGGCCCACCGCGGTGAAGACGGCGTCCACGGCGCTCCCCGCGTGGGGCCGCACCGGCACGACCGGGCGCTCCAGCGGTGGTTCACCCCCTTCGGCGTCCAGCCTCACCCACACCAGCACCCCGTCGTCGTGCACGGGATAGGGCTGCCAGCCGGCGAACGGCCCGCCGTCCAGGGCCAGGCCGTGCCAGTGGCACAGAAGCGTCCCGCAGGCCACACGGCTGTCGCGCAGCGGGGCCCCCAGGTGGGGGCACTCACCGGGGCCGGCGCGCAGTGCGCCGTCCTCGGCCCGCCACAGGACGATCTCCCTGCCGGCGACGGTCCGGCCGTAGGGGCGGTCCCGGGCACACGTCTCCCGGGAGGCGCCGACGACGTACCAGTTGCCCGAGGGACGCGCTGCCGCCCGGCCGAGCGCTTCGGCGATCAGCGCCGGCTTCGCCTCGCGCCAGGTCGGAACCTGCCGCTCCCAGCGGGGGGAGCGCCTCAGCCGAAGGGGCGGGGTCCATGCGGACCCTTCACGCGGTCCGTTCATCGGGGGGCGCCCTCCGTCCCGGCCACCGCGCCCGGCACCGGCATCGGTGGGCGCGTCCGCGCGCGTGCCCTCAGAATGCCGGCGAGTCCCGCCGCCGCGACGACCGCCCGCCGCCGCCGGGGTACCGCGGCACGCCGGTGGAGCACGGCATAGCCGTCGGCGGCGATCGCGTCCAGGATCCCCCCGTACAGCGTGAACGCCGTGCGGATGCAGGGCCGCACCCGCGGTTCCAGCATGGCGATGCCGGGCTCCGCCTCCCGGTACACGTTACGGATCATGGCGTCGGCCTCGACGAGCGCCGCGCGGACGCGCGGGTCGTGGCGCCCGGTGCTCCGGCTCCACCGCAGGAGGGCCTGGTCCACGCCGTGCGAGGCGAGCATGTCCTTCGGCAGATAGACACGGCCCCGGTCGAGGTCCTCCCCCACGTCCCGCAGGAAGTTCGTCAGCTGGAAGGCCACGCCGAGGGCCGCCGCGTGCGGGGCCGCCTCCTCACGGTCCACGACCGTCCCTAGCACCGGAAGCATCTGCAGCCCGATCACCGCGGCCGAACCGTGCATGTATGCGCGCAGGTCCGCGTACGTCGGATAGTCCGTCACGCTCAGATCACTGCGCATGGACACGAGGAAGTCCGCGAACAGCCCGTGGTCGATGGCGTAGCGCGCGGCGGTGTCCGCCACTGCCCTCACCACGGGTTCGTCGCCACCCCCGGTGCGCAGCCCGTGTGCCAGATCGTCCTCGAGCAGTCTCAGCAGCCGGTCCCGCTCCTCGGGAGGCTCCTGGCGGTCCAGATCGTCCACGATGTCGTCGGCCCACCGGGCGAAGCCGTACAGGGCGTGCACGGCGCAGCGGCGTTCCACCGGCAGGAGCCGGGTGGCCAGGAAGTACGTCCGGCCGTGCCGGGCGTTGAGAGCGCGGCACCGGCCGTACGCCGCCCGCAGGGCCGGCCCGGTGATCCCGGCGGCGTCCAGTTCACGTCGGTTCATCGGCGCTGCCCTTCTGTGACGGGTCGACGGCGCGTGCGGGCCCCACCGCGGAGGCCTGTGACGCGGGCCGCTGCGAGCTTGCCGCTCACGAGGACGGTCGGTACGCCGACCCCGGGTGTCGTCCCGCACCCGGCGAGCACGACGTTCTCGTAGCCGCGTACGAGGTTGCGGGGCCGGAAGGGGCCGGTCTGCGCGAACGTGTGGGACACGGAGAACGGAGTGCCCGCGGCGTGTCCCTGGGCCGTCCAGTCCACCGGCGTCACCAGCAGTTCCCGGTCCATGGACGCTTCGAAACCGTGGAGTCCTCTGCGCTCCAGTTCGGCCAGGAGGCTGTCGCGGTAGCGGGGCCCCAGTCCACGCCAGGTGTCCGCCGACGGGCCGGTCGTGGTGTTGGGGCAGGGGGCGAGGACGTAATGCAGATGCTTGCCCTCGGGGGCGAGGGACGGGTCGTGCGTGGTCGGCCGGGTGATGAGCAGGGACGGGTCGCTCATGAGCCGCCCTGTGCGGGTCAGTTCGTCGAAGGTGCCCTCCCAGGCGGCGCCGAAGGAGATGGTGTGGTGCGCCAGTTCAGGCCAGGTGCGGTCCGTGCCTGCGTGCAGGACCACCGCGGAGGGCGAATGGCGCAGCCGTACCGGGCGGCGCGGTGCCCGGCCGAGGAGGCGGTGGACGACGGGCAGGTCCGGCGTCAGGACCACCGCGTCACAGCCGATGCGTTCGCCCGAAGCCAGGTGCACGGCCTTCACTCGGTCCGCCGAACGCTCGAGCCGGGTGACCTCGGCGGACCAGTGGAAGCGCCCGCCGGCGTCGGCGGCCGCGTCCGCCATGGCCCGGGGCAGGGCGTGCATGCCGCCCTTCGGGAACCAGACGCCGGCGACGGTGTCCATATAAGCGATCACTGCGTACGCGGCGAGGGCGCGCGCGGGCGCCACTCCCGCGTACAACGCCTGGAACGAGAACACCCGGCGCAGGCGGGGGTCGGAGAGGAATCGGCCGATCTGCGGATCCAGCCTGCCGAAGCCGCCGAGGGCGGCGAGCCGCGCCAGGTCCGGATGCAGGAGTTGGAAGGGCGAGTCGAAGTTGGTGTCGATGAAGCGGCGCATCTGCACGCGGTGGAGACTCTCCAGCCAGCTGCGCAGACGACGGTATCCGGCGGCCTCCGCGGGGCCCGCGAACCGCCGCACCTCGGACTCCATGGCCTCGCCGTCGGTGTGGACGTCCACCTGGCTGCCGTCCGCGAAGCGGGCCCGGTAGGCGGGATGCAGCGGAATGAGCTCGACCCGCCGGTGGAGGCTGTCACCGACGGCGGCAAAGGCCTCGTCTGCGAGGTGCGGCATGGTCAGCACCGTCGGTCCGGTGTCCACCCGGTAGCCGCCGAGTTCGAGCCGTCCCGCGCGGCCGCCGGGCCCGGCGTCGCGTTCGACCACGGTCACCCGGCGGCCCGCGCCGAGGAGGTGCAGCGCGGCGGCGAGTCCGGACAGGCCCGCGCCGACCACCACCACATGGTCCGTGGGACCGCACAGAGCCCTCACGCGCCCTCCTCGTCTCGGACCTCTTGGGTCCCTTGGACCTCTCGGACGGACGCGGCACCCACGGCTCCGGCCACCAGTGACGCGAACTCGAGCCGGGCGGACTCGTCGGCCCCGCCGTCCGAGAAGTGCCGAAGGCTCGATGCCGCGAGATCCGCGATCTCGTCCTCGACCGCCGCCCGCGCACCCGTGCGTTCGAGGGCCTCGCGCATCCTGGCGGCCGGGTCGGCGGACGACGCGCCATCGGGGCCGAGCGCGTGCAGCGCCTCCGTGTCCCCCGACTCCGCTGCACGGCGGAGACCGACGGCGAGCAGGTAGGTGGGTTTACGCCCCCGCAGGTCCTCGTCCGCGGGCTTCCCCGTCACGGCCGGGTCACCGAAGGCGCCCAGCAGGTCGTCGCGGAGCTGGAAGGCGACACCCGCACAGCGTCCGGCGGACCGCAGGGCTTCCATGGTGCGGCGGTCTGCGCCCGCCAGGGACGCGCCGAGGGCCAGCGGCCGTTCGACGGTGTAGAGCGCGCTCTTCAGCGTCGCGATGGTCAGGGCCTGGCCCGGGTCGCACGACCCGGTCGCCTGAGCCCGCATGTCGAGGTACTGCCCGGCCACCATCTCGCCGCGTATGGCCCTCCACTCCCGCTGCAGCTGCCCGCCGTACACCGTGACGAGCGCCGTCTCGGCGAGCAGGTCGTCGGCCCACACCAGTGCCAGGTCCCCGGCCAGCACGGCGGCGGTGGCCGAGAAGGACGCGGCGCAACCGCCCATGCGGGCCGCCCGGTGGATGCGGGCGAAGTCCTCGTGCACGGCCGGTGCGCCTCTGCGTACCGGCGATCCGTCCATGACGTCGTCGTGCATGAGGGCGCAGCCCTGGAGCAGTTCCAGGGCCGCCGCGACGCGCAAGGGCGTCGCCGGGTCGCCGGTTCCCCCGGCTGCCAGCCATCCGCACCACACGAATGCCGTCCGCAGCCGCTTGCCGCCGTCCAGGACGAACCCGGCGACACGGGCCGCGACCTCCTCGGCGAACACCGCGTCCAGCAGCCTGGCCTCCCGGAGCCTGGCGTCCAGATACTCCTCGAGGACGGTCCCGACGGCCCGGGTCGCCTCGCCGGCCGTGTACGGGGGTCTGCCGGGGCCGGTGCCTGGGGCGTTGCCTGTCGGCATCGCACGTGGACCGAGCATGGGGCACCCCTTTCGCCCGGTGCCCACTTCCGCGTCCACCGGCGCTTCCGGCCGCGGGGATCCCGGTCACGACTATGCCTGCCCTGCGGACGGCTCGGTCGGTGCGGAGTTCACCCGCATGGCGGAGGAAGGGGGAGGGCCGGGGTCTGTGGCGGGAGCCGGCAGTCGATCGCGCGCCCGAGGACGTCGCAGGGGCTCGGCGGCTCCCCGTGGGGACTCTCGCCTCACTGCCGTGGGACGGCACGCACGGGGTGTTTGCTCATGATGGAGACGCGGTTGAAGGCGTTCATGGTGACGGCGGCCCAGATCACGGCCGATGTCTCGTCGTCCGACAGGACCGCGCGTGCGCCGGCGTAGGCGTCTTCCTGCAAGGCCGCGTCGGCCGGTTTCGTGGTCGCCTCCGCGAGGGCGAGGGCGGCTCGCTCCTGTGCGGTGAACACCTCGGTGTCGCGCCATGCGGCCAGTACCCCGAGGCGCTGCGTCGTCTCGCCCGCGCGCAGAGCGGCCCGGGTGTGGACGTCCAGGCAGTAGGCGCAGCCGTTGATCTGGGAAACCCGCAGGTTGACCAGTTCGATCAGCGCGCGGCCCAGTCCCGCGTCCGCGGCGACGGCACGTACTGCTTCGGCCGTCGCTACGAGGGCCTGGTAGGCCTTGGGACTCTGCTTGTCGATGTAGACCCGCCCGGCGGCGCGGGCCGCCTCCGTACCGTTCACTCCGGACTCCTCACCGGGACGCACCCCGTCCCTCGCATCCGCCGCACACCCGAGTGGGGCGACGGCTTATTATCAAGCATGATTGTTGAACATGTAATCATCTTGGTCACCAGGGGGGTCACCCGATGAGCGGCGTCGGCACGGATCACTCCGGACCGGGAGCGGACAATGGTGGCCGAGTCGCGCCGGCCGGCGGCGTCCGCGTCGAGGTGCTCCCGGCGCGCGACGTCCCACTCGGCGGCCCACGGGCGATGACGGTACGCCGCACGCTGCCGCAGAGGGCCCGCACACTCATCGGCGCCTGGTGCTTCATCGACCACTTCGGCCCGGACGACGTCGCCGAGACCGGCGGGATGGACGTGGCCCCCCACCCGCACATCGGCCTGCAGACGGTGAGCTGGCTGTTCAGCGGAGAGATCGAGCACCGCGACAGCCTGGGCAGCCACGCCTTCGTGCGCCCCGGTGAGCTGAACCTCATGACCGGTGGTCACGGAATCAGTCACACCGAGGTCTCCACCCCGAGCACCGCGGCCCTGCACGGCGTCCAACTGTGGGTCGCCCTCCCCGGCGAACACCGGCACACCGGCCGCGACTTCCGCAGCCACACCCCGAGCCCCGTCCATCTCGACGGAGCTGTGGTCCGGGTGTTCCTCGGCTCTCTCGCCGGGGCCGCCTCACCCGTGCCCGCCTTCACACCGCTGCTCGGCGCCGAGATCGTCCTGGAACCGCACGCGACCACGACGCTGGACGTGGACCCCGCCTTCGAGCACGGCCTGCTGGTCGACCAGGGGGACATCCGGGTCGCGGGCACCGTGCTGCACCCCTCCGAGCTGGGATACCTCTCCCCTGGGGACACCACCGTGACCCTCGTCAACGAGACGGACGCCGCCGCCCGGACGGCGCCTCACCCTCGCCGCCCTTGCGCCGGACCGTGACCGTGGGCGGCAGGACGTCGACCGTCGTCACGTCGACCCGCAGGGTCAACGGACCGGACGGGACGGGCCGTTCGGCGACGGCCTGGCGCAGCGGGCCGATTCTCGCCACCGCGCGCACCGTACGGCCGTCCGTCTCGACCTGGTAGTGGTGCGCCTCGTCGAGCCGAACCGCGATTCCGCCGACGCCCCCCTCTCCCGCATCGGTCCGCGCCCGGGCCACGCAGTCCGGGTCACGCTGACGGCGTCCCACGAACAGGCCACCGGGCATGTCGAGGGCGTCGGCGCGGGCGTGCAGCACCAGGTGTCCCCGCCGGTCGCAGAGACGGACCGCCGCAGGGTCGAGCCGCCGGGGTGAGACCCAGCACGGGGCGAGTTGCGGGGAGTCGAAGTCGTCGCGGTACGGCTCGGGGGGCCAGGGGTGCGGGGGAAGTGCCGGAGCCTCTGCACGGAGTTCGAGCGGTCCCGGCAGCGGCCATTCGTCCTCCCACCGCACCGGGACGAGGAACGTCTCGCGGCCCAGACCGTGGAAGCCGGGCGTGTCACCGCGAGGGCGCGTACCGAGCAGCACCATCCACCAGGAGCCGTCGTGCGCCTCCACCAGGTCGCCGTGCCCGGTGTTCCGCACCGGGCGGTTCGTGCTGCGGTGCGACAGCACGGGGTTGGAGGGGTGCGGTTCGAACGGCCCCAGCAAGGTACGCGCCCGCGCGATCGACACGGCGTGACCGCGCTCGGTCCCGCCCTCCGACAGCAGCAGATACCACCAGTCGCCGATCCTGTACAGGTGCGGCCCCTCGGGGTACTGGAGGCCGCTGCCGGACCACATCTCCGAGGGCTCGCCCAGCAGTTCACCTGTCTCCGGGTCGATTCGCACCCGGCGGATCCCGTCGTGGGAGAACACGCACCAGCAGTGCCCCTCGTCGTCCCAGGCCAGGTCGGGGTCGATGCCGGGTATCGCGACCGGCACGGGCTCCGACCACGGGCCCGCCGGGTCCTCGGCGGTCGCCAGCACCGTGCCCGCACCGGCCACGACGGTCGTGATCATCCAGAACAGCCCGCCGTGGTGGCGCAGGGTGGGGGCGTAGACCCCGCACGAGGAAGGGGTGTCGTCGGGCAGGGGCCGGTCCAGAGCGTGTCCCACCAGCCGCCAGTGCACGAGATCACGGCTGTGCCACAGGGGCACCCCGGGCACGTACTCGAAACTGGAAGTCGCCACGTAGTAGTCCTCGCCGACGCGGCAGATGCTCGGGTCCGGGCTGAAGCCGGGGATCACGGGATTGTCGAAGAGCGCCATGGCCCCCTCGGGGTCGGTCTGCTGGGCACGCCGACAGCACCCCCACGCCGCCCGTTCCGTGCCGACGCGGCGCGGGCGCGTGGTGACCCGCTGAAGGGAACGCAGGAGTGGCCCGGGGCGACCCGGTGAGCCAGGGAGTGATCCTTCGACCGTGATCGTTGAAGCGCTTCGACGATGGCACTCGAGCTATGAGGTGTCAACAGTGGTGCGGACGACTGCGGAGCGGGAGCCGCACGGGCCGGTCGGCGGGCGATCCCGGCGGAGCGACTGTGGGTCAATCCGGACTGCGGTCTCAAGACATGGGGCTGGCCGGAGACCAGGGCTTCGCTGGAGAGCCTGGTCGCGGCGGCCCGCACCTTGAGGGACGAGCGCTCCGCGTCCTGAGCCGCCCGGCGGCACCGGCCGGGGCGGTCCCGAAGGATCCCGGCCGGTGCCCTCGTGGGCCGCGTCCCCATCAGCGAGGTGGTTCAGCGGGCGAGGCAACAGTCCCCGCACGTCGAACCGGCCGGAGTCCGGTAGTAGAGGCAGCAGCTGCGCCGTCGGAAGGCCAGGTCCGGCCCGGTGACCGAGCCCGTGCCCACGAGCCGCCCCGTGCCGAGCAGTCGGGTGACCAGACGGGTGAGCGGTCCCCTGGTCTCCGGACGGGCGGCCAGCAGCACACCGGCCGAACCCATCAGTGCGGATGCGGCGTTGCCGTCCAGCAGGCGTGGCGCGATTCTGACGGCCAGACCGGCCTCCAGCCGTCCCAGATGGCCCATGACCTGGGCGCCGACGGTGTGTTCACGGTCCGGAAGGCGGTCGGCGTACCACCCGGCGGGTGCCGGAAGTCCGAGTGCCGAACCGGCGTCCTCACTGCGCAGGGTGTCCAGGTCCGGCACGATGCCGTGGAGCAGGGTGCAGGCGACCACGGGTGACCAGAGGCGTGCGGCGTGGCCGAGTTGGGCGATGGACACGCCGACGCGCAGATCCGTGCGGTACCGGTCGGCGACGGCCGTGGACAGGTCGGCGAAGCCGCGGGCGTAGGACCGCCGGACAGGATGCCAGCCTCTCTCGGGCACGTCCGTGCGTAGCGCGAAGAAGCCCCCGAGCGTCGCCACGTCGGCCAGAGCGGCCGCCACGGCGTCGCCCGGCGCCCGTGCTGCGTCGGGCGGGCCCGATGTGACCCGCTCAGGTGGTCGCACGGCGCCGAGGGGGCACGAACGCGTGCAGGTCGAGGATCCCCGGCCGGGTCGCCACGCCCGGGCCGCCCGCGCGCACCCATGCGGCTATGTCCTCGGTCGCGTCCGGATCGTTGACCAGTCCCAGCCAGACCGGACGGAACCACGCAGGGGCAGGTGGCCGGGGACCCGCCGGTGGAGGTGCGCGGTTCCCCTGCGCGTCCGGCGGGCCTCCCGGACACACAGTCCTTCTGCCCCACGCGTGCGCGGCCCGCGCGCCGGTCACCGCATTTTCACGCAAGCCGCACATGACTGCGGGGCGGCCCCGGACCTCTTGGTCCGGGGC
>NZ_JBHVCT010000084.1:0-26649 GCF_042803195.1 Streptomyces sp. NPDC057428 | reverse complement strand
TGCGCACAGTGCGGTGCGAGAACCAAGCACGCGCTCCCCCTTTCTGAACGTATCTACGCGTGCACCGCGTGCGGAGCCGTGTCCCCCAGGGACAACAACTCCGCCCGCGTGATGCTCGTCCGGGCTGGTCTCAACCCGGCTGGTGCTGATGGTGGAAGCCCTCTGGGAGCGCCGCTCCCGGAGGCAGCCTGAGCCAGGAATCCCCCTGCTTCAGCCCGGGGAGGATGTCAAGACACGCCGAACCGGACGGCCAGTTGATCACGCTGCGCCCGTACGAACGCCGCGTCCACCACCGCTCCGTGCCCCGGCACGTACAGCGCGTCCTCGCCGCCCAGCTCCAGCAGCCGGTCGATCGCCGCCGGCCAGTGCGAGGGCACGGCGTCCCGGCCCGCCTGCGGTTCGCCGGACTCCTCGACCAGATCCCCGCAGAGCACCACGACCGGCGAGCCGGGCACCAGCACCGCGAGATCGTGCCCGGTGTGGCCGGGACCCACGTTGGCCAGCAGCACCTGGAGGCCGCCGCCGAGGTCCAGCGTCCACTCGCCGCTGACCTGGTGCCGCGGAGCCACCAGCGCGTCCGCGGCCGCCGTCGCGTCCCGCTCGCTCATCCCGTGCCGCACCGCGTCCGCACGCAGCTCCTCGGCGCCCCGCCCCAGCAGCTCCGCCGTGCCGACGGCGCCGTAGACCTCCGCACCGGCGAAGGCGGCGGTCCCCAGGACATGATCGAAATGGGGATGGCTCAGTGCGATATGCGTCACCCTCCGGCCCAGCAGGGCCTCCGCCTGGGCCCGCACCTCCGCTCCCTCGCGGAGCGTCGAACCGGTGTCGTGGAGCAGCACGGCGTCCGCCCCCGCCACCAGGGTGACGGCCGCGTCCCAGACGGGCAGGCGCCGCCGCCCGATACCGTTGCCCAACCGCTCCCAGCCGAACTCTTCCCAAGAGGCGTCCATACGACGACGCTATCGGCATCGACCTGCGCGGTCCCACGATCGGACCGGCCGGTCGGCCTTGCCCCGGGCCCACCCCACCCCCGTACACTGACCGGGGGATTGCTGGCACTCGAACGCACAGAGTGCCAGGCAGACACCGTAGAACAACAGCTGGAGGTGTGCGCGGTGCTCAGTGAACGCAGACTCGAAGTGCTGCGCGCCATCGTCCAGGACTACGTCGGCACCGAGGAGCCGGTCGGCTCCAAGGCGCTGACGGAGCGGCACAGCCTCGGGGTCTCCCCGGCCACGGTCCGTAACGACATGGCGGTGCTGGAGGACGAGGGCTTCATCGCCCAGCCGCACACCAGTGCGGGACGCATTCCCACGGACAAGGGTTACCGGCTCTTCGTCGACCGGCTCGCGGGCGTCAAGCCCCTGTCGTCGCCGGAGCGCAGAGCCATCCAGAACTTCCTCGACGGCGCGGTCGACCTCGACGACGTCGTGGGCCGCACGGTGCGGCTGCTCGCGCAGCTGACCAGACAGGTCGCCGTCGTGCAGTACCCCTCGCTGACCCGTTCGACGGTGCGGCACGTGGAACTGCTGTCCCTGGCTCCCGCCCGGCTGATGCTCGTGCTGATCACGGACACGGGCCGGGTCGAACAGCGTATGATCGACTGTCCTGCACCGTTCGGTGACACGTCACTGGCCGATCTGCGGGCCCGGCTCAACAGCCGGGTCGTGGGGCGGCGGTTCGCGGACGTCCCGCAGCTGGTGCAGGATCTGCCGGAGTCGTTCGAGAGCGAGGACCGGGGAACCGTGTCGACGGTGCTCTCCGTCCTCCTCGAGACCCTGGTCGAAGAAACGGAGGAGCGGCTGATCATCGGCGGCACCTCCAACCTCACCCGCTTCGGACACGATTTCCCTGTGATGATCCGGCCGGTGCTGGAGGCATTGGAGGAGCAGGTCGTCCTGCTGAAGCTGCTCGGTGAGGCAACGGATTCGGGCATGACCGTACGGATCGGGCACGAGAACGCCCACGAGGGCCTCAACGCCACGTCCGTCGTCGCGGTCGGCTACGGTTCGGGCGACGAGGCAGTCGCCAAACTCGGCGTGGTCGGACCGACCCGCATGGACTACCCCGGAACGATGGGAGCGGTACGCGCAGTGGCACGTTACGTCGGACAGATCCTGGCGGAGTCGTAAGTGGCCACGGACTACTACGCCGTACTCGGCGTGCGCCGCGACGCATCTCAGGACGAGATCAAGAAGGCATTCCGCAGGCTCGCCCGCGAGCTGCACCCGGATGTCAACCCGGATCCGAAGACCCAGGAGCGGTTCAAGGAGATCAACGCCGCTTACGAGGTGCTGTCGGACCCGCAGAAGAAGCAGGTCTACGACCTCGGCGGTGACCCGTTGTCCGCCTCGGGCGGCGGTGGCGGCGCGGGAGGCTTCGGAGCCGGCGGCTTCGGCAACTTCAGCGACATCATGGACGCGTTCTTCGGCACGGCCTCGCAGCGCGGACCCCGTTCGCGCACCCGCCGCGGCCAGGACGCGATGATCCGGCTGGAGATCGACCTCTCCGAGGCGGCCTTCGGGACCACCAAGGACCTCCAGGTCGACACGGCGGTCGTCTGTACCACCTGCAGTGGCGAAGGGGCCGCACCCGGCACCTCCGCGCAGACGTGTGACATGTGCCGCGGCCGCGGCGAGGTCTCCCAGGTCACCAGGTCCTTCCTCGGCCAGGTCATGACCTCGCGTCCCTGCCCGCAGTGCCAGGGCTTCGGCACGGTCGTGCCGACCCCCTGCCCCGAGTGCGCCGGAGACGGCCGCATCCGCTCCCGGCGCACGCTTACCGTGAAGATCCCGGCAGGTGTCGACAACGGCACCCGGATCCAGCTCGCGGGCGAGGGCGAGGTCGGTCCCGGCGGCGGCCCGGCCGGCGATCTGTACGTCGAGATCCACGAGCTGGCGCACCCGGTGTTCCAGCGGCGCGGCGACGACCTGCACTGCACGGTCACCATCCCGATGACGGCGGCCGCGCTCGGCACGCAGGTGCCGCTGGAGACGCTGGACGGCATGGAGGAGATCGACATCAGGCCGGGCACCCAGTCCGGCCAGTCGGTCCCGCTGCACGGACGCGGGATCACGCACCTGCGCGGCGGCGGTCGCGGCGACCTCATCGTGCATGTCGAGGTCATGACCCCGACGAAGATGGACCCCGAGCAGGAACGTCTCCTGCGGGAGCTGTCCAAGCTGCGTGGCGAGGAGCGGCCCACCGGCCAGTTCCAGCCAGGACAGCAGGGACTCTTCTCCCGCCTGAAGGACGCCTTCAACGGCCGCTGAGCCCTGTCACCGCGCCGCCCGCCGGTTCCCCACCGGCGGGCGGTGCGGTGTTTCCACGACAGCCCGTCCGCCCTGTGGAACGGCTGATTCGGCACGGTTCACCGGACATGGCACGATGCGGTCATGCCCTTGGCCCTGACCGATCTCTGCCGGTACCCGATCGTGCAGGCCCCCATGGCGGGCGGCACGTCACGCCCCGGACTGGTGGCTGCCGTGGCGGAGGCCGGAGGACTCGGCTTCCTCGCCGCCGGCTACAAGACCGCGGACGGGATGTACGAGGAGATCCGGGAGATGCGGAGGGCGAGCGCCCGGCCCTTCGGCGTGAACCTCTTCATGCCGCAGCCCTCGGTGGCCGACCCGAGCGCCGTCGAGGTCTACTGCCACCAGCTCGCGGGCGAGGCCACCTGGTACGAGACCCCGCTCGGTGACCCGGACGCCTGCGGCGACGACGGTTACGAGGCCAAGGTGGCGATCCTCCTGGAGGACCCCGTACCCGTCGTCTCCTTCACCTTCGGCTGCCCGGCCCGCGAGGTCCTCGAGGCCTTCGCCGCCGCGGGCACGCTCACCGTCGTCACCGTCACCTCGGTCCAGGAGGCACGCAGCGCCCAGTGGGCGGGGGCCGGCGCCCTCTGCGTGCAGGGCGTCGAGGCGGGCGGCCACCAGTCCACGCACCACGACGATCCGCAGGGCGGCCTCACCGGCACCGGCCTGCTCTCCCTGATCGCCCAGGTCCGCGAATCCGTGACGTCACCCCTCGTCGCGACCGGCGGACTGATGCGCGGCTCCCAGATCACGGCGGTCCTCGCGGCGGGCGCGGACGCGGCGCAGCTCGGCACGGCGTTCCTGCCCTGCCCGGAGTCCGGTGCGCACCCGCTGCACAAACAGGCCCTGACCGACCCGCTGTTCGTGACCACGGCCCTGACCCGCGCGTTCTCCGGCCGCCCCGCGCGCGGACTGGTCAACCGCTTCGTGCGGGAGCACGGGCCTTACGCCCCCGCCGCCTACCCGCAGGTCCATCAGGTGACCAGCCCGCTGCGCAGGGCGGCGGCCCTGACGGGCGACGCCCAGGGCATGGCCCTGTGGGCGGGACAGGGGCACCGGATGGCCCGCGAGATGCCCGCGGGAGATCTCGTCGGGCTGCTCGTCGCAGAAATGGAAGCCGCGCGTGCGGCAGTGAACGTGAGGAGTGCCCCGTGACGGCACCGGTCTTCGTCGTCGAACACCTCCCCAGCGGGCCGGAGTTCGTCCTGGACGGCCCCGAGGGGCGGCACGCCGTCTCCGTGAAGCGGCTGGGCCCCGGGGAGGACGTCGTCCTCACCGACGGCCGCGGCCAATGGGCCGAGGGCGTCGTACGGGCGGCCGAGGGCAAGGACCGGCTCGTCGTCACCGGCCTCGCGAGCGTCCAGGAGGAGCCTGAGCCCACGCCCCGCATCACCGTCGTCCAGGCGCTTCCCAAGGGCGACCGCGGGGAGCTCGCGGTGGAGACGATGACCGAGACCGGCGTCGATGTGATCGTGCCCTGGCAGGCCGCGCGCTGCATCACGCAGTGGAAGGGCGACCGGGGGCTCAAGTCCCTGACGAAGTGGCGCGCCACCGCGCGCGAGGCCGGCAAGCAGTCCCGCCGGGTGCGCTTCCCCGAGGTCACCGGCCTCATGACGACCAGGCAGGTCGCCGCTCTGCTGGCCGGGGCCGACTTCGCCGGGGTCCTGCACGAGGACCGGGACAGCGGCAGCGAGCCGCTCGCCACGGCGGCACTCCCTGGCGGGGGCGGCATCGTGCTGGTCGTCGGGCCGGAGGGCGGCGTGTCCCCTCAGGAGCTGGCGGCCTTCGCCGAGGCGGGCGCGCCCGCCTACCGCCTCGGGCCCAGCGTGCTGCGCACCTCGACCGCCGGCACGGCCGCGGCCGCCCTGCTGATGGGGCGCACCGGGCGCTGGAGCTGACGCCCGGCCGGCTCCGGCGCAGGCACCCACGCCGCTCCGGCGCGGCCGGATAGCATGCCGTTGTACTGATCACGAGGACCGAACGACCGAGGAGACCGGGCCATGGCGGGAGAACCGCAGACCGACTGCCTGTTCTGCAAGATCGTGGCAGGGGGCATCCCGGCGACCATCGTGCGCGAGAGTGATACGACCGTCACCTTCCGCGACATAAACCCCCAGGCGCCCACGCACGTGCTGGTCATCCCCAAGGCGCACTACCCGGACGCCGCCACGCTCGCGGCCGCCGAGCCGCAGATCGCCGCAGATGTGCTGCGTGAGGCAGGTCTGGTCGCCGCGGACGAGAAGCTCACCGATTCGGGATACCGCATCGTCCTCAACACCGGCCACGGCGCCGGGCAGACGGTCTTCCACGCGCACGCCCACGTCCTGGGCGGACGCGGGATGCAGTGGCCTCCCGGCTAGGACCTCCCGCACGGACCGCGCCGGGCCCGCGCCTTCGCACCGGGGCGCCGGCGGCTGCCCGTCGGCTGGGCCGGGCGCGGCCCCGCGGTCCCGGCCAGCCGCAGGACGCACGGCCCGGACCCCGTCCCGTGCGCCCCGATCCGACGAACGACCCCGGAAGCGACCGTGTCCGTAAGAGAACTCGTGGTCCTCGGCACCGCCAGCCAGGTCCCCACCCGCCACCGCAACCACAACGGCTACCTGCTGCGGTGGGACGGTGAAGGCATCCTCTTCGACCCGGGTGAGGGGACCCAGCGCCAGATGCTGCGGGCGGGCGTCGCCGCGCACGACATCGACCGGATCTGCGTCACCCACTTCCACGGCGACCACTCGCTGGGCCTCGCCGGTGTGATCCAGCGGATCAACCTCGACCAGGTCCCGCACCCCGTCACCGCACACTTCCCGGCGAGCGGACAGCACTTCTTCGACCGGCTGCGGTACTCGACCGCCTACCGCCAGACCGTCGAGCTGGCGGAGGTCCCGGTCGCCGCCGACGGGGTGCTCGCCACCACGGCGGCGTACACCCTCGACAGCCGCCGCCTCTCGCACCCGGTCGAGTCCTTCGGATACCGCCTCACCGAACCCGACCGGCGGCGCATGCTGCCCGTAAGGCTTGCCGAGCACGGCATCGCCGGACCGGACGTGGGGCGCATCCAGCGGGACGGTGTCCTGCGCGGCATCCGACTGGAGGAGGTCTCCGAGGAGCGGCGCGGGCAGCGCTTCGCCTTCGTCATGGACACCCGGCTCTGCGACGGCGCGTTCGCGCTCGCCGAGGAATGCGACATGCTGGTCATCGAGGCGACCTTCCTCGACGAGGACAGTCGGCTGGCGGCCGACCACGGTCACCTCACCGCGGGGCAGGCTGCCCGCGTGGCGAAGGAGTCGGGCGTACGGCACCTCGTGCTGACGCACTTCTCGCAGCGCTACAGCGACCCCGACGTCTTCGAGCAACAGGCCAGGGCAGCCGGCTTCGAAGGCGGACTGACCATCGCCCAGGACCTGATCAGGGTTCCCGTACCCACCCGCCACCAGTAACGAGATCACCGTGCACATCCCCAAAGCAGAACTCCACCTCCACATCGAGGGGACCCTCGAACCCGAGCTGGCCTTCGCCCTCGCCGCCCGCAACGGGGTGAACCTCCCCTACGCGGACACCGAAGAGCTGCGCACCGCCTATCTCTTCGACGACCTGCAGAGTTTCCTCGACCTCTACTACGCGCTCATGGCGGTCCTGCGCACCGAGGAGGACTTCGCCGGACTGGCCGACGCCTACCTCACCCGCGCCGCGGCGCAGGGCGTCCGGCACGCGGAGATCTTCTTCGACCCGCAGGCCCACACCGACCGGGATGTGCCGATCGGGACCGTCGTCGAAGGGCTCGGCAGGGCGCTGGAGCAGAGCGAGGAGAAGCACGGCATCTCCACGCAGCTGATCATGTGCTTCCTGCGCGACAAGTCCGCCCGGTCGGCGCTGGAGACCCTGGAGGCCGCGAAGCCCTACCTCCACCGCATCAGCGCCGTAGGTCTCGACTCGGCCGAGGTCGGCCACCCGCCGTCCAAGTTCCGCGAGGTGTACGAGGCTGCCGGGGCCCTCGGGCTGCGCAAGGTCGCACACGCGGGTGAGGAGGGCCCTCCCGCCTACATCCGCGAGGCCCTGGACGTCCTGGGTGTCGAACGCATCGACCACGGACTGCGCGCGATGGAGGACCCGGACCTGGTGGAGCGGCTGGTCGCCGACCGGGTGCCCCTCACGCTCTGCCCGCTGTCCAACGTGCGGCTACGAGCCATCGACGTACTGGAGGAGCACCCGCTGCCCGCCATGATGGCCGCCGGACTGCTCTGCACGGTGAACTCCGACGACCCGGCCTACTTCGGCGGGTACGTCGGAGACACCTTCCACGCCGTCCACGAGGCGCTCGGCCTGGACCGTGAACAGCTGCGCACCCTGGCCCGCAACTCCTTCGAGGCGGCCTTCCTCGACCACGACGAGGAGCGCAGGGCGCGCTACCTCTCCGAGGTCGAGGCGTACGCGTTCGACTGACCGGCCGAGCCGGCGGGGCCGGCGGTCCGGATCGCGCTGCGGACCAGCCGCCTCCGCCGCAGACCGGGCACGCTGATCTCCGTGACCGCCTGCTCCGGCGCACCCAGTTTGGGTACCGCGCCGGGGAGGCTGCCGGTCGTGGCGGCGAGGAGCGCGGCGGGCGCGCCACCCCTGCGGCGGACCGAACCGGACACCAGCGGGCGTCCGCCCGTGTGCAGCGCGACTGCGGTGACCGGGGCGGCGACCAGGAGGGTGACCGCCCCCAGGATCAGGCCCATCACCGCGTAGCCCGCCTGCTGGGAGAGCACGCTCCCCAGCAGGGGGCCGCAGGCCACGCCCACGGACGATGCCGAGCCGGCGAGGACGGCCCAGCGGCCGCGTACGTCCAGCGAGGCTGCCAGACCGATGAGGTAGGACAGGACCACCGGGTAGAAGGTGTTCCACACGATCTCGCCGGTCGCGAACGACCCGAGGCCGTCGGCCGACGAACTGAGCACGATGCTGCCCGCGATGATCATCGTCCCCAGGCCGATCGGTACCGCCCGCCCGAGCCGGGCGCCCAGCATGCCCGCGCCCATGACGCCGAGCAGGCCCGCGCCGAGCGCCGCCGCGAACACGGCCCCGACGGACACCTCGGAAAGCCCCACCTGCACGACACCGATGCGGCTGCTGACGCCCCAGAGGGCGTTCTGCGCCATGGACCAGACGAGCATCCCGCCCGCCAGCACCAGGCCGGAGCGCCGGTGCGGCAGCCGCCCCTGGACTGGTGAGGCCGCACCCGCGGGCGCGGGGCCGCCCAGCCGGGACGTGGCGGGCCAGACGAGCAGGGCGACCAGCGCGATCGACGCGAACGGCAGCCGGTGGCCGCCACCGAGGTGAGGGATCGTCAGGTAGAGGGCGCCCGCCGTCGCCGAGACGCTGAGCAGTCCGAGCGACGACGTCCGGTGCGGGTCGCTCTGCGCCGCGATGCCCGACGCCGCCACGGCGGTCGCCGTGCCGGAGCCGAATCCGCCGACGACGACTCCGAGCACGACCAGTGGCACCGAGGTGGTCAGCGCCGCGCAGCCGTAGCCGAGCCCGGCGAGCACCAGACCGGCGCGCGCCGGTCTGCGCGCACCGTATTTCTCCACACGTCCGGCCAGCGCGAAGCCCGCCGACGCGGAGCTGAGCAGGAGGGCGCTGCCGACCAGGCCGGCCTCGGCCGAACTCAGCCCCAGGTAGGTGCTGAGACGGCCGACGATGGTGGGGAGCAGATAGGCGGCGAGGTAACCGGCGGTGAACACGGCCACCAAGGGCCACGCGGCGCGAGGGCGCGAGGACATGGGCGTTCCTGGAGACATGCCGAAGGAGGCGGAAGAAGGCAGGGGAGGGCGGAGCAGGGGAGGGTGAGGCGCAGAAACACAGGGGAGGGTAAAGCGGGATAAGGCGGGAGAAGCGGCACTCGTCGTCAACTGTCCCGAACGGTGCCCGCGGGCCAATTTGTATCAAGCACGCACAGGCGACGGAAAGTCGGCTCGATGTGATCTGGATCACTCTCGCGTTTATGCAGCGAAAGGCCGGGTAAAAGCGCGTGTTTATGCAGGTGGGGGCGAGTGTGCGCGGACCGGCGCGTGCTCTCCGGATGGCGGCGCGGATCCGGCAGACTGGCCGGATCTCGCACTGATCAGCACTGCCACGGCCGGGAGCGCAAGGTGAGCACAGGTAATCCAGGCATCGACCCGCTGCTCGGGCTGCGCGTCCCCCAGGACCCGGCCTGCGACGTCTTCCTCACCGGCACGGTCTTCCTGGACATCATCTTCACCGGCCTGGACAGCGCCCCCGTACGCGGGACCGAGTCCTGGGCCAGGGGCATGGGATCCAGCCCCGGCGGCGTCGCCAACATGGCCACCGCCCTCGCCCGGCTGGGCCTGCGCACGTCCCTGGCCGCCGCGTTCGGCGACGACCACTACGGCGAGTACTGCTGGGACGCCCTCGAACAGGGTGAGCACATCGACCTGTCCATGTCCCGCACTGTCCCCGGCTGGCACTCGCCCGTCACCGTCTCCATGGCGTACGAGGGCGAACGCACGATGGTCTCGCACGGCCACGAGGCCCCCGACCCCGGTCCGTCCGCGGTGCCCGGCCGCACCCTGCCCTCGTGCCCGCCGCGCGCCCGCGCCGCCGTCGCCTCGCTCACGCCCGGCCGCAGCGAGTCCTGGGTGGCCGATGCGGCCCGGAACGGCGCGATGCTCTTCGCCGACGTCGGCTGGGACGAGACCGGCCGCTGGGACCTGGACGCACTGCCCGATCTCGGCCACTGCCTGGCCTTCCTCCCCAATGCAGAGGAGGCGATGCGCTACACGCGCACCGAGTGCCCGCGCGCCGCGGCCCACGCACTGGCCGAACGGGTCCCTCTCGCTGTCGTCACCCTGGGAGCCGACGGCGCCTACGCGGTGGACGGGGCTACCGGGGCGGCGGCCTCGGTGCCCGCCATCGACGTCGAGGCACTCGACCCCACCGGGGCCGGTGACGTCTTCGTCGCGGGCTTCGTCACCGGGACCCTGGCCGGCTGGCCGCTCGCCGACCGCCTCGCCTTCGCCGGACTGACGGCGGCCCTGTCCGTGCAGGAGTTCGGCGGCTCCCTCTCGGCCCCCGGATGGGCGGAGGTCGCAGCCTGGTGGCAGCAGGTGCGCACCTTCGCCGACCAGGACCCGGCGGCACTGGAGCGCTACGCCTTCCTGGAGGAACTGCTGCCCGCCGCGAGCAGGGCGTGGCCGCTTCGCCGCGCCGTTCCGACCATCGGTTTCCGGCAGTGAAGGGCAGATGATCACCCGGTAAATCTCTCTGCGATGTCGGTGCGGAGTCGTACGCTGGTACTCCAGAGGCCGTCGAGCAGCGACAGCCCTGCAACGGGAGGTATGCGCAGGCCCGAGGGCCGGCCCATGACGCAGTCACCTACACAGCCGCAGGCGACGGCCCGGATCAGCATTCCGGCCGCACACCCCATGGTGATGCTCCTGGGGTCGGGCGATTCGCTGCTGCGCGTGATCGAAACGGCGTTCCCGGCCGCCGACATCCATGTCCGGGGCAACGAGATCAGTGCGACTGGGTCCGCGGCGGACGTCGCGCTGATCCAGCGCCTTTTCGACGAGATGGTGCTGGTGCTGCGCACCGGGCAGCCGATGACGGAGGACGCTGTGGAACGCTCGATCGCCATGCTCAGAGCGAGCGGAAACGGCGACGGTGACGGCGCCGAGACCCCCGCGGAGGTGCTCACCCAGAACATCCTGTCCAACCGCGGACGCACGATCCGTCCCAAGACGCTGAACCAGAAGCGTTACGTCGACGCGATCGACCAGCACACCATCGTCTTCGGCATCGGCCCCGCGGGCACCGGCAAGACCTACCTCGCCATGGCCAAGGCGGTCCAGGCCCTGCAGTCCAAGCAGGTCAGCCGGATCATCCTGACCAGGCCCGCCGTCGAGGCGGGGGAGCGGCTCGGCTTCCTGCCGGGCACCCTCTTCGACAAGATCGACCCGTACCTGCGTCCGCTCTACGACGCCCTGCACGACATGCTCGACCCCGACTCGATCCCCCGGCTCATGGCGGCGGGCACGATCGAGGTGGCGCCGCTGGCCTACATGCGCGGCCGTACGCTCAATGATGCTTTCATCATCCTGGACGAGGCGCAGAACACCAGCGCCGAGCAGATGAAGATGTTCCTCACCCGGCTCGGTTTCGACTCGAAGATCGTCGTCACCGGTGACGTCACCCAGGTCGACCTGCCGAGCGGCACCAAGAGCGGTCTGCGTCAGGTCCAGGAGATCCTGGACGGCGTGGAGGACGTGCACTTCTCCAGGCTCACCTCCCAGGATGTCGTCCGGCACAAGCTCGTCGGCCGTATCGTCGACGCGTACGAGAAGTACGACAACGCAGAGGGCCGCACCGGCCGCAACGGGAAGTAGTCGCAGCGCACCATGTCGATCGACGTCAACAACGAGTCCGGAACCGAGGTCGACGAGCAGGCGATCCTCGACATCGCCCGCTACGCCCTCGCCCGGATGCGGATCCATCCGCTGTCCGAACTCTCGGTGATCGTGGTGGACACCGCCGCCATGGAGCAGCTCCACATCCAGTGGATGGACCTCCCGGGCCCGACGGATGTCATGTCCTTCCCGATGGACGAGCTCCGTCCGCCGGCCAAGGACGACGAGGAGCCCCCGCAGGGACTCCTCGGGGACATCGTGCTGTGCCCGGAGGTCGCCAAGAAGCAGGGCGAGGACGCCGACACGCAGCACTCGATGGACGAGGAACTGCAACTCCTCACTGTCCACGGGGTGCTGCACCTCCTCGGGTACGACCACGAGGAGCCCGACGAGAAAGCTGAGATGTTCGGCCTCCAGGCGGCGATCGTCGACGGCTGGCGCGGCGAGCGCGGCCTGACCGGCCCGTCCCCCGCCCCCACCGTCTCGTGAGCTTCCCCCTCGTCGCGGGCGCGGTCCTGCTGATCGTCGTCGGGTGGCTCGCCGCGTGCGCCGAGGCCGGAATCGCGCGTACCTCCAGTTTCCGGGCGGCCGAGGCCGTGCGCGCCGGGCGGCGCGGAAGCGCCAAGCTCGCGCAGGTCGCAGCCGATCCCACCCGCTATCTCAACGTGGCGCTGCTCGTGCGCGTCGCCTGCGAGACGTCGGCCGGCGTGCTCGTCACCTACGCCTGCCTCCAGGAGATCACCGAGACCTGGGAAGCGCTCGCCCTCGCGGTGGGGATCATGGTCCTCGTCAGCTACGTCGCCATCGGGGTCTCGCCGCGCACCATCGGCCGTCAGCATCCGCTGAACACCGCCACGGCGGCGGCGTACGTGCTGCTGCCCCTGGCCAGGATCATGGGGCCGATCCCGCAGTTGCTGATCCTCCTGGGAAACGCGCTGACGCCGGGGAAGGGCTTTCGTAAGGGGCCCTTCGCCAGCGAGGCCGAACTGCGCGCCATGGTCGACCTCGCCGAGCAGGAGTCGCTCATCGAGGACGACGAACGCCGCATGGTGCACTCGGTCTTCGAGCTCGGGGACACCCTCGTGCGCGAGGTGATGGTGCCCCGCACCGACCTGGTCTGCATCGAGCGGTACAAGACGGTCCGGCAGGCACTCACCCTGGCACTGCGCTCCGGCTTCTCGCGCATCCCGGTCACCGGCGAGAACGAGGACGACATCGTCGGCATCGTCTACCTGAAGGACCTGGTCCGCAAGACGCACATCAACCGGGAGGCTGAGGCGGACCTCGTCTCCACGGCGATGCGCCCCGCCGCGTTCGTCCCCGACACGAAGAACGCCGGTGACCTGCTGCGCGAGATGCAGCAGGACCGCAGTCACGTCGCCGTCGTCATCGACGAGTACGGCGGCACGGCCGGCATCGTGACCATCGAGGACATCCTCGAGGAGATCGTCGGCGAGATCACCGACGAGTACGACCGCGAGCTCCCGCCGGTCCAGGAGCTGGAGAACGGCTGTTTCCGGGTAACCGCCCGACTCGACATCGGCGACCTCGGGGAGCTGTTCGGCCTCGACGCGTACGACGACGAGGACGTGGAGACGGTGGGCGGTCTGCTGGCGAAGGCGCTCGGGCGGGTCCCGATCTCCGGAGCCTCCTCGATCGTCGACCTGCCCGACGGGCGCAAGCTCCGCCTCACGGCGGAGTCCCCGGCGGGCCGCAGGAACAAGATCGTCACGGTGCTGGTGGAGCCGGAGGGAAGCGAAGCGGCATGACCCCCCAGGAACTGCGCAGGTTCTGCCTGGAGTTCAACGCGAGCGCGGAGGAGTTCCCCTTCGGCCCGGACGCCTCCGTCTTCAAGGTCCTGGGGAAGATGTTCGCGCTCAGCGTCCTGGACGCCTCGCCGCTGACGCTGAGCCTGAAGTGCGATCCGGACGAGGCCCTGCGGCTGCGCAAGGAGCACGCCGCGATCGTCCCCGGCTGGCACCTGAACAAGCGGCACTGGAACACGGTGTCGGTCCACGAGCTCCCCGACCGGATGGTCCGGGAGCTGGTCGAGGACAGCTACGACCTCGTGGTGGCCGGTCTGCCGAAGGCGGAACGGCTGCGCCTGGACCGGCCGTAGCGCAAGGATGGAACGCACCCCGTCGCGGAGGGGACCCGCTCCCGATCCGTATGCTCGGCACATGACCGACACCACCGACCTCGGCCCCGAGGACCGCAAGATCGTCACGCTTGCACGCAGCGTCCGTGCCCGCAACGGAGTGCCGGAGGGCGCGGCGGTACGGGACGAGACCGGTCGCACGTACGCCGCGGGCACCGTGGCCCTGGACTCGCTGAAGCTCAGCGCGCTGCAGACCGCCGTCGCGATGGCGGTGGCCAGTGGCGCCACGTCGCTGGAGGCGGCGGCCGTGGTCTCCGAGGCCGGGACGGTGTCCGACGCGGACCGTGCAGCCGTCCGTGACCTGGGCGGGCCGCAGACGCCCGTGCTGCTCGCCGGGGCGGACGGCACGCTCCGCTCCGCCGCCGCGGCCGGCTGATTCGGGGCGGGGGGCGCCCTGCTGTGCATCGCCGCCGCCCGGATCGGGGACAATGGGCGCCATGAGCGCTCGACCGAACACAGAAGCCGCTGCGCAGCAGGCTGAGAACAACGCCCCCCACCGGGCCGGCTTCGCCTGCTTCGTGGGGCGCCCGAACGCGGGCAAGTCCACCCTCACGAACGCTCTGGTCGGTCGGAAGGTGGCGATCACCTCCAACCGCCCCCAGACCACCCGGCACACGGTACGGGGCATCGTGCACCGCGACGACGCCCAGCTGATCCTGGTGGACACGCCCGGCCTCCACAAGCCGCGGACCCTGCTCGGGGAGCGCCTGAACGACATCGTGCGGACCACCTGGGCCGAGGTCGACGTCATCGGCTTCTGCCTGCCCGCCGACCAGAAGCTCGGCCCCGGCGACAAGTTCATCGTGAAGGAACTCGCGGGGATCAAGAAGACCCCTAAGATCGCGATCATCACCAAGACCGACCTCGTCGAGCCCAAGGTGCTCGCCGAGCAGCTGCTCGCCGTCGCCGCGCTGGCCGATGAGCTGGGCTTCGAATGGGCGGAGATCGTGCCGGTATCGGCGGTCAAGGAGGAGCAGGAGCAGGGACGCGGCTCCTCGAACAAGGGCGACGACGGCCGAGGGGCGGGCCAGGTGGGCCTTCTCGCCGACCTCATCGCCCCGCTGCTCCCCGAGAGCCCGCCGCTCTACCCCGAGGGTGACCTCACCGACGAGCCCGAGATGGTCATGGTCGCGGAACTCATCCGCGAGGCCGCGCTGGAAGGCGTCCGGGACGAGCTGCCGCACTCCATCGCGGTCGTCGTCGAGGAGATGCTGCCCCGCGAGGACCGTCCGGCGGACAAGCCGCTGCTGGACATCCACGCGAACGTCTACATCGAACGCCCCAGCCAGAAGGGCATCATCATCGGCCCGAAGGGCAAGCGCCTGAAGGACGTCGGCACGAAGTCGCGCAAGCACATCGAGGCGCTTCTCGGCACCCCGGTCTTCCTGGACCTGCACGTGAAGGTCGCCAAGGACTGGCAGCGCGACCCGAAGCAGCTGCGCAAGCTGGGGTTCTGACGGCTCCCCGGGTCCGCCGCGCAGTGTGCGGCGGACCCGGGGAGCGGTCGCACGAGGCGGGTTCCGGCCGGACCTACGCGCCCTCTCCGAGGACCCGGGAGATCAGCGTCCGCTGCTCCTGGGTGAGCCGTGGGTCCGCACAGTCGACCGTCCGGTCGCCCACGGTGATCCGGTAGTGGAAGCCGTCCGGCACCCCCGCGGGCGGGCCGTCCCGGCCCGCGGCGAGAGCGGCCTCCGCCAGCGACTCCCATTCCGAGGCGTCGGGCCGTCCCGAGGTGTCGACCTCGCCGCGGCGTGCGATGCCGGCGAACCCGCCGGACCGTCTGACCTGAATGCGCATGCGTGATGGCTCCTGCCTGGCCCCGCTCGGACGGTCCCGCCTGTACCTACCCGGTCACCTGGTCGGCACGCCCACCTCCGACCAGGCCTTGAGCACCGCTTCGGCCTCGTCCCCCTCGCCGAACCTGTGCCGCGCCGCCGCGACGGTCAGCTTGGCGAAGTCCGTGAAGGAAGCGTCCTGGGCCGGCTCGCCGCCGGTCAGCACGTCGAACCAGATGCGGCCTGCCCGCTCCCAGGCGTTGCCGCCGAGCGCCGTGGCCAGCAGGTAGAAGGCCCGGTTGGGAATGCCCGAGTTGATGTGCACCCCGCCGTTGTCCTCGTCCGTCTCGACGTAGCCGTCCATCGAGGCGGGCTGCGGGTCCTTGCCGAGCACGTCGTCGTCGTACGCCGTGCCCGGAGCCTTCATGGAGCGCAGGGCGACGCCGCTGACCCGGGGGGCGAGCAGCTCCGCCCCGATCAGCCAGTCGCCCTGCTCCGCGCTCTGGCCCAGCGAGTACTGCTTGACCAGGGCCCCGAAGACGTCCGACACCGACTCGTTGAGCGCGCCCGACTGGCCCTCGTACGCCAGGTTGGCGGTGTACTGGGTGAGTCCGTGCGCCAACTCGTGGGCGATCACGTCGATCGCGAGGGTGAAGTCGAGGAAGATCTCCCCGTCACCGTCCCCGAAGACCATCTGCTCGCCGTCGAAGAAGGCGTTGTTGTACTTCTCGTCGTAGTGCACGGAGCCGATGAGCGGCAGTCCCGCCCCGTCGATCGAGCTGCGCCCGTATTCCGTGAGCAGCAGGTCGAACGTCGCACCGAGCCCCGCGTACGCGCGGTTGACACTGGCGTCCCCGGTGGGTTCGTCGCCCTCGTCGCGGACCTTGCGGCCCGGCAGGTACGTGCTGTGCCGGCAGTCGTACAGGGTGCGGTGGGGCTTGCTGGGGACCGGGGCGGAGGTGACGTGGGCCTGCGGCGTCCGGGCCAGCGCGGTCACCTGCCGGTGGTGGCGCCGGGCCCCGTCGGCCTCCAGGGTGCGTCGGGCGGGTTCGGCCAGGAGCGGGTCGTCCGCCTGGGCGAGCTTGTCGAGGAGGTGGGGCGGAACGATGGTGCAGAAGACGGGCCGGAGCCCGATGTTCGGTCGAGGCTGCATGCAGTCGACTGTGGCACTGAGTCACCGTCTTGTCACTGGTTGCGATCGTTATTGACGAAATAGAGTGATGTATCACCGTTCGGTCTTTACAAGCCGCCGATCCCGCATACTGATACGGACCGACGTATCAGGCATCCCTCGGTTAGTGTTGCCGCATCATGCGTTTCGGGCTGCTCCTTCTTAGCTGCCGCGGCGAGGGCCTGTAGTCGTAGGCCGGCTCCCTCCCCGCGGAGTTCGCCGTTGCCGCGACACAGTCGGCCGCCCCTGCTGGACCTCAGAGGAGCCGTACGCCATGACCCCTGCCAACAACCGTGTGCACGCCGACGCCGCAATCACCCCCGTCGGCGGTCCGACCCCGGTCACCAACGCGAAGCAGCTGCAGAAGCCGTCCGGGATGCCGGTCCACAAGTACCGCGGGTACGAGGCCGTGGACATCGCCGACCGCACCTGGCCCGGCAACCGCATCACGCGGGCTCCCCGCTGGCTGTCGACCGACCTGCGCGACGGCAACCAGGCCCTGATCGACCCCATGTCTCCCGCTCGCAAGCGCGAGATGTTCGACCTGCTCGTACGCATGGGCTACAAGGAGATCGAGGTCGGCTTCCCGTCCTCCGGCGAGACCGACTTCGCGTTCGTGCGCTCCATCATCGAAGAGGGCGCGATCCCCGAGGACGTGACGATCTCCGTCCTGACGCAGGCCCGCGAGGAACTGATCGAGCGCACCGTCGAGGCACTGCGCGGAGCCCACCGGGCCACCGTGCACCTCTACAACGCCACCGCCCCCACCTTCCGCCGCGTGGTCTTCCGCGGTTCAAGGGACGAGGTCAAGCAGATCGCCGTGGACGGCACCCGCCTGGTCATGGAGTACGCGGACAAGATCCTGGGCGACGAGACGATCTTCGGGTACCAGTACAGCCCCGAGATCTTCACGGACACCGAGCTGGACTTCGCCCTGGAGGTCTGCGAGGCGGTCTGCGACGTGTGGCAGCCGGAGGAGGGCCGCGAGATCATCCTCAACCTGCCCGCCACGGTGGAGCGTTCGACACCGTCCACCCACGCCGACCGCTTCGAGTGGATGTCCCGCAACCTGACCCGCCGGCCGTACGTCTGCCTGTCGGTCCACCCGCACAACGACCGCGGTACGGCAGTCGCCGCCGCGGAACTGGCGATCATGGCCGGCGCCGACCGCATCGAGGGCTGCCTGTTCGGCCAGGGTGAGCGCACCGGCAACGTCGACCTGGTCACCCTGGGCATGAACCTGTTCTCGCAGGGCGTCGACCCGCAGATCGACTTCTCGCAGATCGACGAGATCCGCCGCACCAGCGAGTACTGCAACCAGATGGAGGTCCACCCGCGCCACCCCTACGCGGGCGACCTGGTCTACACGTCCTTCTCCGGCTCCCACCAGGACGCCATCAAGAAGGGCTTCGACGCCATGGAGGCCGACGCGGCCGCCCGGGGCGTGACCGTCGACGACATCGAGTGGGCCGTCCCGTACCTGCCGATCGACCCGAAGGACGTCGGCCGTTCCTACGAGGCCGTCATCCGCGTCAACTCGCAGTCCGGCAAGGGCGGCATCGCCTACGTCCTGAAGAACGACCACAAGCTGGACCTGCCCCGCCGGATGCAGATCGAGTTCTCCCGGATCATTCAGGCCAAGACCGACGCCGAGGGCGGCGAGGTCACACCGGCGCAGATCTGGTCGGCGTTCGCGGACGAGTACCTGCCCAACCCCGAGAACGCCTGGGGGCGTGTACAGATCCGGTCCGGCCAG
The DNA here is from genome assembly GCF_042803195.1 of Streptomyces sp. NPDC057428. Lineage (NCBI taxonomy): Bacteria > Bacillati > Actinomycetota > Actinomycetes > Kitasatosporales > Streptomycetaceae > Streptomyces > Streptomyces sp. NPDC057428. Next base: position 8,073 of record NZ_JBHVCT010000084.1, on the reverse strand, counting down.
ACGACGACCGGTTCCGACGGGCAGGACACCATCACCGTCGAGGCCACGGTCGACGGCTCGGACACGGTGCTGACCGGCACGGGCAACGGCCCGATCTCCGCGTTCTTCGGAGCGCTGCAGGCCATCGGCATCGACGCCCGCCTGCTGGACTACACCGAGCACACGATGAGTGAGGGCGCGAGCGCACAGGCGGCCTCCTACATCGAGTGCGCGATCGACGGCAAGGTGCTGTGGGGCATCGGGATCGACGCCAACACCACGCGCGCCTCGCTGAAGGCGGTCGTATCCGCGGTCAACCGGTCGGCCCGCTGACACCACCGCGCGGCATCCCGGACACACGTACACGAACGGGTGCCGCAATCCACGGCAGAAGAGCCCCGTCCGCCCGCCGAGGGCGGGCGGGGTTCGGCCATCTCCGGGGGTTGTGACGTCCGGAATGCTGACGCCGCAACACGTATGTGGCTAACATCACGTCCAACGCGGCAATGTTGCCGTGGAGTTACGGAGGTGTGCGACGTGCGGACAGCCAAAGGACAACGCGCCACAGGACTGCGCATCTGCGGCATCCGCACCGCCTGGGAAACCGTCGGCGACGGCGAGTTCTTCTGCCCCGGCTGCGGGGGCGACCGCAACTACCGGCGCCTCACCGGACGCCATCGTCTGACCGTCCTCGGCCTGCCGCTGCTCCCCCGGGGCAGTGCGGGGCCCGTCGTCGAGTGCGCCGCCTGCCGCACGCACTTCGGGACCGACGTCCTGGACCACCCCACCACCACCCGCTTCTCCGCGATGCTGCGGAAGGCCGTGCACACCGTCACACTCGCCGTGCTCGCCGCGGGCGGCACCACCTCCCGCACGGTCCTGGAAGCCGCGGCGGCCACGGTCCGCGACGCGGGTCTCGACGACTGCACCCAGGAGCAGCTCTTCACCATCGTCGAAGTGCTCGCCGCCGAGACCGGGGCGGCGGGCGATGGCGGTCCAGCGGCAGAGGCGTGCGGGGCCGCCCTCGCCATCGAGCTGCACGAGGCCCTGAAGCCCCTCGCACCGCACCTGGCCACGACGGGCCGGGAAGCGGTCCTGCTGCAGGGCGCCAGGATCGCGCTCGCGGACGGGGCGTACAACCAGGCGGAGCGCGAGGTGCTCACCGCGGTGGGCGGCGCGCTGAGACTCCGCCCGGCCGACACGGCCGCCCTGCTGGCGGCAGCCGCCCGTACGCCCTCCTAGGGCCTCCTGAGGGCCCTGGCGGCGCGGTGCCCAGCCCGGGGCCCCGCACCCTTGGCCGCGCCGGTGCTCCCGTGGGCGACAATGGGCGCATGAGCTTGTTCCGGGACGACGGCGTCGTGCTGCGTACGCAGAAGCTGGGCGAGGCCGACCGGATCATCACGATCCTGACCCGCGGCCACGGCCGGGTGCGCGCCGTTGCCCGCGGGGTGCGCCGCACCAAGTCCAAGTTCGGGGCGCGGCTCGAACCCTTCTCCCACGTGGACGTGCAGTTCTTCGCGCGCGGCAGCGAACTCGTCGGCCGCGGCCTCCCGCTGTGCACGCAGAGCGAGACGATCGCTCCGTACGGTGGCGGGATCGTCTCCGACTACGGCCGCTACACCGCCGGCACCGCCATGCTGGAGACCGCCGAGCGGTTCACCGACCACGAGGGCGAGCCGGCGGTCCAGCAGTACCTGCTGCTGGTCGGCGGCCTGCGGACCCTCGCGCGCGGCGAGCACGCGCCGAACCTGATCCTGGACGCGTTCCTGCTGCGCTCGCTCGCCGTCAACGGCTACGCCCCCAGCTTCGACGCCTGCGCCAGGTGCGGAATGCCCGGACCGAACCGGTTCTTCTCCGTCGCGGCAGGCGGCGTCATATGCGCCGACTGCCGGGTACCCGGCAGCGTCGTACCCTCGGCGGAGGCCGTCGAACTGCTGAGCGCTCTGCTCACCGGTGACTGGGAGACGGCGGACGCGTGCGAGGCGCGTCATGTCAGGGAGGGGAGCGGACTCGTGTCCGCCTACCTGCACTGGCATCTGGAGCGCGGTCTGCGCTCGCTGCGGTACGTAGAGAAGTGACAGAGGGAGACGAGAGAAGCCCATGGCAGTACGCGGGATGCTCGGCGGCCGTAACCGGCGTGAGTACAAGACCCCTGAGCCGCACCCCTCCGGCGCCACCCCGCCGAAGATCCCCGGCGAGCTCGTGCCCAAGCACGTGGCCGTCGTGATGGACGGGAACGGCCGCTGGGCCAAGGAGCGGGGACTCCCGCGCACCGAGGGCCACAAGGTCGGTGAGGGCGTCGTCATGGACGTCCTCAAGGGCTGCATCGAGATGGGCGTCAAGAACCTCTCGCTGTACGCGTTCTCCACCGAGAACTGGAAGCGCTCGCCGGACGAGGTGAAGTTCCTCATGAACTTCAACCGCGACGTCATCCGCCGCCGCCGCGACGAGATGGACGAGCTCGGCATCCGCATCCGCTGGGTGGGCCGCATGCCCAAGCTGTGGAAGTCCGTCGTCCAGGAGCTCCAGGTCGCACAGGAGCAGACGAAGGACAACGACAGGATGACGCTGTACTTCTGCGTCAACTACGGCGGCCGGGCCGAGATCGCCGACGCCGCGCAGCGCATCGCCGAGGACGTCGCCGCGGGCAGGCTCGACCCGTCGAAGGTCAACGAGAAGACGTTCGCGAAGTACATCTACTACCCGGACATGCCGGACGTGGACCTCTTCGTGCGCCCCAGCGGCGAGCAGCGCACGTCCAACTACCTGATCTGGCAGAGCGCTTACGCCGAGATGGTCTTCCAGGACGTCCTGTGGCCGGACTTCGACCGCCGCGACCTGTGGCGCGCCTGCCATGAGTTCGCCAAGCGCGACCGGCGCTTCGGAGGCGCCGAGGAGATCGCGCAGGGCTGAGAGCCTGTCGGGTGACCTCTGATCGGGCGGTCACGCCCCGGCACGCACGCTTCCCGCGTTGCCGAAATGCCCTAGTAGCTCCGCTACGAGGACACTCCGGCGCCTTGGAATCGCACGCACCGGACCGCGCCCACTTTCCGATCGAAGGCCACCCGACAGGCTCTGAGACGGCACGGCGGGGCCCCGGTGCCGGGGCCCCGCCGGGTTCACTCCTTCGCGGCCGCGCAGTCCGCGCAGGTCCCGAAGATCTCCACCGTGTGGGCCACGCTCACGTAGCCGTGCTGCGCGGCGATGGTCTCGGCCCACTGCTCCACCGCCGGGCCCTCGACCTCGACGGCCTTCCCGCAGACGCGGCACACCAGGTGGTGGTGGTGGTCACCCGTCGAGCAGCGCCGGTAGACGGCCTCGCCGTCCGTGGTGCGCAGGACGTCGACCTCACCGGCGTCGGCGAGGGACTGGAGAGTGCGGTAGACGGTGGTCAGCCCGACCGAGTCGCCCCTGTGCTTGAGCACGTCGTGCAGGTCCTGGGCACTGCGGAACTCGTCGACCTCGTCGAGCGCCGCCGCGACCGCCGCCCGCTGCCGGGTGGACCGGCCGCGCACCGGAGCCGCGTTCGTGCCACTGATCGGCGCCGTCGCCACAGCTGCCTCCTCGTGTCGCCCGTGCGTGTGTCGGGCCATTGTGCCAGCCCGTCCCGTCGTCACGGTCACACCTGCACGTCGTCCTTGGCCGGGCGGGCCGCCGGTACTTCAAGGGTGCACCGGGCCGCCTCGGCCTCGCTTCCTCGCGCACGCCTGCGCGCCAGCGGCGTGGCGAGCGCGGTGAGCAGGACGAAGGCGGCGATGGCCATGAGCACGATCGTCGCGCCCGGCGGTACGTCCTCGTAGTACGAGGTCACGGTGCCGGCCAGGGTGACGGACGTACCGATGACGACGGACAGTACGAACGTCACCTTGAAGGACTTCGCGATCTGCTGCGCGGCGGCGACCGGCACCACCATGAGGGCGCTGACCAGCAGCAGGCCGACGACCCGCATCGCCACGGTGACGGTGATCGCGGCCGTCACCGCGACCAGCAGGTTGAGCGCGCGCACCGGCAGCCCGGTGACGCGGGCGAACTCCTCGTCCTGGCTGACGGCGAACAACTGCCTCCGCAGTCCCAGCGTGACGAGCACGACGAAGGCGGCGAGCACCACGATCGCGGTGACGTCCTCCTCGGAGACCGTCGACAGCGAACCGAAGAGGAACGACGTCAGGTTGGCGTTGGATCCGGTGTCCGAGAGGTTGATCAGCAGCACCCCGCCCGCCATGCCGCCGTAGAAGAGCATGGCCAGGGCGATGTCGCCGCGGGTGCGTCCGTACCAGCGGATCAGCTCCATCACGACCGAGCCGGCCACGGCGACGAGCGTGGCCGTCCAGACGGGGCTCGTGGAGAGCAGGAAGCCGAGGCCGACACCCGTCAGGGCGACGTGCCCGATGCCGTCGCCCATCAGGGCCTGGCGGCGCTGGACGAGGTAGATGCCGATGGCGGGCGCGGTGATGCCGACCAGGACGGCGGCGAGCAGGGCCCGCTGCATGAAGGGGGGGTTCAGGAATTCCAGCATGATCAGGTCAGCAGTCCCGTCCGGACGGGCTCGGTGGCCGCGTGGGGGTGTACGTGGTCGTGGCCGGGCAGGGCGTGCTGGCCCATGGCCTCGGGGGGCGGCCCGTCGTACATGACGCAGCCGTCGCGCAGGACGATCGCCCGGTCGATCAGAGGTTCCAGTGGCCCGAGCTCGTGCAGGACGAGCAGGACCGTGGCCCCGTCGGCCACCTGGTCGCGCAGCGTCGTGGCGAGGATCTCCTGGCTGACGAGGTCGACGCCCGCCATCGGCTCGTCCATGATCAGCACCTCGGGTTCGGAGGCGAGCGCACGGGCGATCAGGACGCGCTGGTGCTGGCCTCCGGAGAGGGCGTCCACGGAGTCCTTCGCGCGGTCGGCGAGGCCTACGAGCCCGATCGCACGGTCCACCGCCGCCCGGTCCGCCCGGCCCAGCAGTCCGAGCTTCGTGCGGGACAGCCGCCCGGAGGCGACGACCTCGCGGATCGTGGCCGGGACACCGCCGGCCGCGGTGGTGCGCTGCGGCACGTAACCGATGCGGGCCCACTGGCGGAAGCGGCGCAGCGGCGTGCCGAAGAGCTCCACGGTGCCGCCGGTCAGCGGGACCTGGCCGATGACGGAACGTACGGCGGTGGACTTGCCGGAACCGTTGGCGCCGAGCAGCGCCACGACCTCGCCGCGGTTGACGGCGAGGTCCACGCCGCGCAGCACGGGGCGCGCGCCGAGCGTCGCCGTCGCTCCGGACATCCTGATCACGGGTTCGGGCGTACTCGGCTCGGGCACAGTTGCCTCCGGTGCTGCTGCGGATACGGGTGCTTCGTGGGTCACTTCGCGCCGAGCGCCTTCTGCAGCGCGGTCAGGTTGGACTTCATGACCTCGATGTAGTCAGCACCCGCGGACTTGTCCGTGATTCCCTCCAGCGGGTCCAGGACGCCGGTCTTCAGGCCGAGGTCCTTGGCCAGGGTCTTTGCGGTCTTGTCGCTGGCGAGCGTCTCGAAGAACACGGTGGTGGCGTTGCTCTTCACGGCGACGGAGTGGATGTCGTCGATCCGGGCCGGGCTGGGTTCGGCCTCGGGGTCGATGCCGGCGATGCCCTCCTGGGTGAGGCCGTAGCGCTCGGCGAGGTATCCGAAGGCGGAGTGGGTGGTGATGAACGTCCTGGTCGCGGTGGACTTCAGCCCGGTCGCGTACGCCGTGTCCAGCTCCTTCAGCCGGCCGACCAGGGTGTCCGTGTTCTTCCGGTAGTCCGCGGCGTGGCCGGGGTCGGCCTTCTCCAGGGACTTGCCGACGCCCTTGGCCACTTCGGCGTACTTCACGGGGTCCAGCCAGATGTGCGGGTCCAGGCCCCCCTCCTCGTGGCCGTGCTCCTCGCCCTCGTCGTGGCCGTGGTCGTGGCCGACCTCGGAGCCGTGGCTCTCGAGGCCGGTCAGCTTCGACGCGTCCACGGTGTTCTCCACACCGGCCTGCGCGACCGCGTCGTCCACGGCGGGCTGGACGCCCTTGAGGAACAGGATGTAGTCGGCGTCGCTCAGGCCACCGATCTGCCGGGGGGAGAGCTCCAGATCGTGCGGCTCGGCGCCGGGCTTCGTGAGGGTGGTGACGGAGACGTGTGTCCCGCCGATCTCCTCGGCGAGGAACTGCATCGGGTAGAAGGACGCCACCACGTCCAGCTTGCCGTCTTTCCCTCCCTCGGCCGCGTCGGACGAGGAGCAGGCGGAGAGCGCGGTGAGGCCGAGGGCGACTGCTCCGGCGACGGCGGCTGTGGGTATCAGGCGGCGTACGTTCATGACAGTCATTTTCAACAAAACTGGAAACGATTGTCAACAAGGCTGATGAGATGCCCGGATCGCAGCGCTGGTACCGCTATGCGCCCCACCGATTTGATCCGGGGGGTGCGCCCGCCGGTAATCTGGGGCATTCGCCTGCCCGCCTCGCGAACATCCCCTCAGCGAGGCGCTCCGCGCCGCCCCTGTCCAGTTCCGCCGTCGTAATGAAGAGAGCACCGTGGCCGCCGACAAGATCGACACCATCGTCAGCCTGAGCAAGCGCCGTGGCTTCGTCTATCCCAGCAGTGAGATCTACGGCGGCCAGAAGGCCGCCTGGGACTACGGGCCCCTGGGTGTCGAGCTGAAGGAGAACCTCAAGCGCCAGTGGTGGCGCTACATGGTCACCGCGCGCGAGGACGTGGTCGGTCTCGACTCGTCGGTCATCCTTGCCCCCGAGGTCTGGGTCGCCTCCGGACACGTCGCCACGTTCTCCGACCCGCTCACCGAGTGCACCTCGTGTCACAAGCGCTACCGCGCCGACCACCTGGAGGAGGCGTACGAGGAGAAGCACGGCAAGCCGCCCGTCAACGGCCTGGCCGACCTCAACTGCCCCAACTGCGGCAACAAGGGCACCTTCACCGAGCCCAAGGCGTTCTCGGGGCTCCTGTCCACCCACCTCGGCCCGACGCAGGACACCGGTTCGGTCGCCTACCTGCGTCCCGAGACCGCCCAGGGCATCTTCACCAACTTCGGCCAGGTGCAGCAGACCTCGCGCAAGAAGCCGCCGTTCGGCATCGCGCAGATGGGCAAGTCCTTCCGCAACGAGATCACTCCGGGCAACTTCATCTTCCGCACGCGCGAGTTCGAGCAGATGGAGATGGAGTTCTTCGTCAAGCCGGGCGAGGACGAGCAGTGGCAGGAGTACTGGATGGAGCAGCGCTGGAACTGGTACACCGGCCTGGGCCTGCGCGAGGAGAACATGCGGTGGTTCGAGCACCCGAAGGAGAAGCTCTCCCACTACTCCAAGCGCACCGCTGACATCGAGTACCGCTTCCGCTTCGGCGGCAGCGAGTGGGGCGAGCTGGAAGGCGTCGCGAACCGCACGGACTACGACCTCAAGGCGCACTCCGAGGCCTCCGGCACGGACCTCGTCTACTTCGACCAGGAGAAGGGTGAGCGCTACACGCCCTACGTCATCGAGCCCGCGGCCGGTGTCGGCCGCTCGATGCTGGCCTTCCTCCTCGACGCGTACAACGAGGACGAGGCACCCAACGCCAAGGGCGTCATGGAGAAGCGCGCCGTCATGCGCCTCGACCCGCGCCTGGCGCCGGTCAAGGTCGCGGTCCTGCCGCTGTCCCGCAACGCGCAGTTGTCGCCCAAGGCCAAGGGCCTCGCCACCGACCTGCGCCAGAACTGGAACATCGAGTTCGACGACGCCGGTGCCATCGGCCGCCGCTACCGCCGTCAGGACGAGATCGGTACGCCGTTCTGCGTCACCGTCGACTTCGACACCCTGGACGACAACGCGGTGACCGTGCGCGAGCGCGACACCATGAAGCAGGAGCGCGTCTCCCTGGACCAGATCCAGGGCTACCTCGGCTCCCGTCTGCTGGGCTGCTGATTGCGGTAACCCCCGTGACGAAGCCCCCGGTTCCGGCGTACGGAACCGGGGGCTTCGTGCACACTGGGCGAACTCGTCCACAGGGGAGGCCAGGATGCCGTCCATCCCTGATCTTGCGTGGGTATCCCCGGCTTCAGCCGGGGAGGGAAACGCATCCCGAGACCGGAGGCGCGCAGCGCCGGAGCTCTTTGCGCC
>NZ_JBHVCT010000083.1:0-27086 GCF_042803195.1 Streptomyces sp. NPDC057428 | reverse complement strand
GGGCCGCGAAGGCCCGTCCGGCGGACGTGTGTGTGGCGGCCCCACGGGCCGCGCGGGTCAGGAGTGCGTACGGAGCAGGGTGCGCATCGTCCGCATCGCCACCGACAGGTTCGCCAGGTCGAACGCCTCCGAGCTGCGGATCTCCTCCAGGGTGGCGCGCGAACGCGCCAGGATCGCCGCGTTCTTCTCCTCCCAGTCCTTGAACCGCTGCTCGGGCGACGACGCGCCGTCGCCGACGGACAGCACGTCCGAGGTGAGCGCGGCGTGCGCGGCGTACAGGTCCTCACGGATGGAGGCGCGGGCCATCGACTGCCAGCGGTCGCCCCGCGGCAGTTCGATGATCCGGTCCATCAGCTGGGTGATGCCCAGCCGGTCGGCGAGGTCGTAGTACACCTCGGCGACCGCAAGCGGGTCCTTGCCCGTACGGTCCGCGATCGCCACGATGTCCAGCGCCGGGAAAGCCGAGGAGAATCCGGCCACCCGCACCGCCAGCTCGTCCGGCACGCCCACCGAGGTGAGCTCGTCGAGGATCGACTGATACCACTCGACGTCCGCGCCCCTGAGCAGCTTGGGCAGCTCGTTCCAGACGTGCTCCACGCCCTCGCGGAAGAACTCGATGGTCTCCGCGATCTCGACCGGCTGCGGCCGGTTGCCGAGGAGCCAGCGCGAGCCGCGCTCGACGAGCCGGCGCGAGTGGAGCCGGATCCGGGTCAGCACGTCGGCGGCGACCGTGTTGTCGAGCGCCTCCACGGCGTCCCAGACCCCGGAGAGACCGAAGATCTCCCGGGCCGCGAACTGGGCCCGCACGATCTCTTCGAGCGACGCCCCTGTCTCCTCGCGCAGCCGGTGCAGGAAGGTCGAACCACCGGTGTTGACCGTGTCGTTGACCAGTACCGTCGTGATGATCTCGCGACGCAGCGCGTGCCCGTCGACCGCCTGGGGGAAGCGCTCGCTGAGCTGTTTCGGGAAGTAGGCGTGCACCAGACTCTGCAGGTGCGCGTCGTCCGGCAGGCTGGTGGAGATCAGCTCGTCGGCGGCCGTGATCTTCGTGTACGCGATCAGCACGGCGAGCTCGGGCTGGCTGAGGCCCTTGCCGTGGTTGAGCAGTTCGCGGATCTGGCGGTCGTTCGGCAGGAACTCCAGCGCCCGGTCGAGGTGCCCCTCGCGCCCCAGCTTGCGCATGAAGCGCTGGTGAGCGTGCAGGAGCGACGGCGCCTGGGCGCAGGCGTTGGCGAGCGCCGTGTTCTGTGCGTAATTGTTGCGCAGCACGAGGTGTCCGACCTCGTCGGTCATCTCCGCGAGCAGCTTGTTGCGCTGCTTCACGGTCATGTCGCCGTCCCGGACGAGACCGTTGAGCAGGATCTTGATGTTCACCTCGTGGTCGGAGGTGTCCACACCGGCGCTGTTGTCGATCGCGTCGGTGTTGATGCGGCCACCGGACCGGGCGAACTCGATGCGGCCGAGCTGCGTCGCGCCCAGGTTGCCGCCCTCACCGACGACTCGGGCCCGAAGGTCCGCGCCGTCCACCCGGATCGAGTCGTTGGCCTTGTCGCCGACATCGGCGTTCGACTCGGCCGACGACTTGATGTACGTACCGATGCCGCCGTTCCACAGGAGGTCGACCGACGCCTTGAGGATGTTCTGCATCAGCTCGGCGGGGGTCATCTTGGCGACCTTCTCGTCGATGCCCAGCGCCGCGCGCATGTGCGCGTTGACCGGGATCGACTTCGCGGAACGCGGGTGGATGCCGCCGCCCGCGGACAGCAGGTCCGTGTCGTAGTCCGCCCACGAGCTGCGGGGCAGGTCGAACAGCCGGCGCCGCTCGGCGTACGAGGTCGCGGCGTCCGGGTTCGGGTCGATGAAGATGTGCCGGTGGTCGAAGGCCGCGACCAGCCGGATGTGCTCCGAGAGCAGCATCCCGTTGCCGAACACGTCACCCGACATGTCACCGACACCGACGACCGTGAAGTCCTCGGTCTGCGTGTCGTGGCCCAGTTCGCGGAAGTGCCGCTTGACGGACTCCCACGCGCCGCGGGCCGTGATGCCCATGCCCTTGTGGTCGTATCCCGCCGAGCCACCGGACGCGAAGGCGTCACCGAGCCAGAAGCCGTACGAGACGGCCACGTCGTTGGCGATGTCGGAGAAACTCGCGGTCCCCTTGTCGGCGGCGACGACGAGATAGGTGTCGTCCTCGTCGTGACGGACGACCTCGGAGGGCGGCACGACCTCGCCGGTCACCATGTTGTCGGTGATGTCGAGCAGCGCCGAGATGAAGATCTTGTAGCAGGCGATGCCCTCGGCGAGCCAGGCGTCGCGGTCGACGGCCGGGTCCGGGAGCTGCTTGGCGACGAACCCGCCCTTGGCGCCGACCGGCACGATCACGGTGTTCTTGACCATCTGCGCCTTGACCAGGCCGAGGATCTCCGTACGGAAGTCCTCCCGCCGGTCCGACCAGCGCAGACCGCCACGGGCGACCTTGCCGAAGCGCAGGTGGACGCCCTCGACACGCGGCGAGTAGACCCAGATCTCGTACGCCGGGCGGGGCGCCGGAAGGTCCGGGATGGCCTGCGGGTCGAACTTCATGGAGACGTAGCCGTGCGGCTCGTGGTCGTCGCCCAGCTGGAAGTAGTTGGTCCGCAGCGTGGCCTTGATGACCGTGAGGAAGGACCTCAGGATCCGGTCCTCGTCCAGCGATGCGACCTGGTCGAGTGCCCCGTCCAGCTCCTCGAGAAGCCCGTCGGTCAGCTCCGTGCCCGCCTTCTGGCGGACCGGGGACATCCGGGCCTCGAAGAGCGAGACCAGCAGCCGGGTCGTGTGGACGTTGTTGCGGAGGGTGTCCTCCATGTAGTCCTGGCTGAACGTCGAACCCGCCTGGCGCAGGTACTTCGCGTACGCCCGCAGCACCATGGCCTGACGCCAGTCCAGTCCGGCGCCCAGGACCAGTGTGTTGAAGCCGTCGTTCTCCGCCTGGCCGGTCCAGATGGCGGCGAAAGCCTCCTGGAAGCGGTCGCGGGCGTCGTCGGCCAGGTGGACACCCTTGCCCTTGGACTTCGGCATGCGCAGCCCGAAGTCGTAGATCCAGGCGTGCGTACGGTCGGAGCAGCGCAGCTCGTACGGCCGCTCGTCGACCACCTCGACACCGAGGCGCTGGAGGGCGGGGAGGACGGCGGAGAGCGAGACCTGCTCACCGGTCCGGTAGATCTTGAAGCGCCGCTCGCCGGGGCTTGCGCCGACCGGCTCGTAGAGGCTGAGCGCGAAGTCCTCGCGCTCGCTCTTGAGCTCCTCCAGGTGCACCAGGTCGGACACCGCGGCACGCGGCGAGTGGTCGGCCTTGTAGCCCTCCGGGAACGACTGGCCGTAGCGCCGCATGAGTTCGGCGGCACGTTCCTCGCCGCACTCCGCGTTCAGCGCCTCCTGGAAACCGTCGGCCCAGGAACGGGTGGCCTCGACGAGCCGCGCCTCGATGCGGTCCGCGTCGGCATCGGTGAGGTGCGGCAGCTCGGTGCCCGGCGGGACCCGGACGACGAAGTGGAGCCGCGAGAGGATCGACTCGGTGTTCCAGGCGGTGAAGTCGACGCTGGTGCCGCCCAGTTCCTCCTTGAGGATGTCGATCAGCCGGAGCCGCACGCCCGTGGTGTAGCGGTCACGCGGGAGGTAGACGAGGGCGGAGTAGTAGCGCCCGTACTCGTCCTGGCGCAGGAAGAGCCGCAGCCGGCGGCGCTCCTGGAGGTAGAGCACGGAGGTGACGATGGAGCGCAGCTGGTCGACGGGCGTCTGGAAGAGCTCGTCGCGCGGGTACGTCTCCAGGATCTGCAGCAGGTCGCGGCCGTCGTGGCTGTTGGGCGTGAAGCCCGCGCCCTCCAGCACCTCGGCGACCTTCCGGCGCACCACCGGCACCCGGCGCACCGACTCCGTGTACGCGGCCGAGGAGAACAGCCCGAGGAAGCGCCGCTCGCCGATGACGTTGCCCTCGGCGTCGAACTTCTTCACGCCGACGTAGTCCAGGTAGCTGGGGCGGTGCACGGTCGCCCTGCTGTTGGCCTTCGTCAGGACGAGGAGCTTGTGCTCCCGGGCCTTGGCCCGGGCGTCCGCCGGCAGCCGGTCGAAGGACGGGCTCACCGGGTGGGTCTCGTCCTCGCTGTGCTTCGGGTCGGAGCGCAGAATGCCGAGCCCCGTTCCGGGGACGGCCGTCAGCGCGTCGGAGTCGCGGAGCTCGTACTCCCGGTAGCCGAGGAACGTGAAGTGGTCGGCGGCGAGCCAGCGCAGCAGCTCACGGGCCTCCTCGACCTCCTCGTCGGCCAGCTCGTCGAGCGGCTCGGAGGGCAGGTCGTCGGCCATCCGCAGGGCGGCGTCGCGCATCTTGTCCCAGTCCTCGACGGTCTCCCGTACGTCGGACAGGACACGGAGCAGATCGGCGGTGATCTGCTTCAGGTCCGCGCGGTCGGTCTCCCGGTCGATCTCGACGTGGATCCAGGACTCGACGACCGCGTCGTGCGGCAGCTCGGGACCGGCCTTACGGCCCTTGGACCGCGTCCCGCCGTTGTTCCGGGGCCGGTCGTCGGCGAGCACCTCGATCAGTCTGCCCGCGACGTCACGGCGGACGATCACCTGCGGATGGATCACGAGGTGGATGCCACGGCCCTGCCGGGACAGCTCGTTGGTCACCGAGTCGACCAGGAACGGCATGTCGTCCGTGACGACCTCGACGACCGAGTGACTGCTCGTCCACCCGTTCTCGTCGACGGTCGGGGTGTGCACCCGGACGTTCGCAGTGCCCTGGGGCCGGTTCTCGGCGAGGCGGTAGTGGGAGGAAGCGGCACCGAAGACGTCGACCGGGTCGCGGCCGCCCAAGTCCTCGGGAGCGGTGTGCAGGTAGTAGCGCTGGAGATAGGCGAGCAGCGTCTCCCGGCCCGGCCGGTCGCCCTGGCCGGCCTCGGCGGCCTCGTCTTCGGCAAGGTGCACCCGGAGGCCGCCACCCGGGCCGCCGACACCACCGCCCGGACTGTTGTCAGCTACCCGGGCCGCCCGTGCGAGCAGCTCGGCCTTGGCTTCGTCCAGCTTGGTCTGCATGTCCTCTGGCTCCTGTCGCGCGCCGTTGCGTGACGTAGGTGAAGAAAGCGACGTAACGCCACGACGCGGGGTTTCCTGTCCGGGTCGACGCTATGCCGCCTGGGGAGATACCCGGGACCATATCGGCCGTTTCCAGCCGACGGTCGGGGGCGCGGAAATCACGGATCGCCCGGGTACCGTGGCACTCCGGGCCCATGCCGGGGGCTTCGCTGCCCCCGAGACGTATCGCGCTGATCACCGCACCAGGCTATCCCTCTCGCACCCACAACCGTCATGAGCCGCATATGTACAAAAGAAACCCGCGAACTTTGACACTCTGGACATCGCACACGGCCCTTCCGTCCCGTATGCGCACACACGCTGGCAGATGTGATCAGTCCGCCATCAGTTCGGCCAGCGCGACCGCCTCGGCCAGCGTGTCCACCACCGGCACCCCCGCGGCCTCCAGACTGCTGCGGCTGTGCGAACCGCCGGTGTAGAGCACGGCCCGTGCCCCCACGTGCGCGGCGGCCACGGCGTCGTCCACAGCGTCGCCGATGACCACGGCGCTCTCGGGGGAGATGCCGTCGAGCACCTCGAAGTGCCGCTCCATGTGCTGCGTCTTGCTGCCGCCCGAGGGGCCCGTACGTCCGTCGACCCGCAGGAAGTGGCGCTCGATGCCGTAACCCCGCACCACGGGCACCAGATGCTCGTGGCCGTACATGCTCAGCAGGGACTGGCTGCGCCCGCCCAGGCTCCACCGGTCCAGCAGCTCCTCCACCCCTGCGGTCAGACCGCAGGCGGACCGCTGCTCGGTGTAGTGACGGTGGAAGAGGTCGTCCATCCGCTCCCACTCCGCGGGGGTGGGCAGCCGGCCCATGAGCCGCTCGTAGAACCTGGGTATCGGTACGCAGTAGGTCTCGCGGTACTGCTCGAGCGTGAGCGGCGCGAGGTCGACCTCGGCGAACGCGGCGTTCGTCGCCCCGAGGACGGCGTCGATGTCGTCGAGCAGTGTGCCGTTCCAGTCCCAGACCAGATGCGTGCGGTGCTTCCCCGTTGTCGCCATGAGGAAAAAATACCCGCCGCCTGCGACAGCGGCCCCGCCGAAGGGCTGTCGCGCGGCAGGCCGGTCAGGCGATCAGCCCGGGGATCTCCTGGATCCCGAACCACAGCAGTTCGTGGTCCTCGGCGCCGTCGACGGTGAACTGGGCGTCGTCGTCCCCGAGATCCGCGGCACCCAGAGCGGCCGCCGCCGCGGCGACGTCCTTCTCGGCGTCGTCGGCGTCCACATGGACGGCAGCGGCCTTCGACAGCGGCACCGCGTCCGCGAGACGCACCTCACCGAGCGAGGACGCGTCCAGGATGTGGTCCGGGTCGGCGACCGCCGCCCCGTCCGGCACGTCCAGGGCGACGACGACGCGGCGCCGGAGCTCGTCGGGCTTCCCGGCGACCAGCCGCAGCGAGGCGGCGGCGGCACGGTTGAGTGCCGCGTACTCCAGTTCCTCGATGTCGTCGGAGACGTACCACTCGCGCAGCCCGGGCGTCACCGCGTACGCGGTCAGCGGCCCCGGACCGACCTCGCCCGCCCTGTGCACCGAGGCAAGACCGGAGAGGCTCAGGGGGACGTACACACGCATGGCTGGCCGCTTTCGTAGTCGATGACGCACTCAGGATACGTGCGAGGTCCCCCTTCGGGGTTGCCGATCGGTCCCCCGGCGTCCACCCCGCGACAGCCGTCACCCTCGTCGATCCCTTGCGGCGCACGGCCCGTCACCCTGATAGGTGATCCCGCCGGCTGCTCGATCGGCCCCAACCGCCGCTTGCGGGGCCGCGGACCGGCCCCGTAGAAGAGCCCCAGCACAAGTTACCGCCCGGTACTCATCCGGGCTCCGGACAGCAGCCACGGGGGCTATCAGCATGAGCACGGACAGGACAAGGCCGGCCGGACGACGCGACCGAACCAGGCCGGGCACCGTACCGCCGCAACGGACTCCGCAACGGCCCCGGCGGCCGCTGCGCCCGCACCAGTGGTTCGCGGAACGCCTGCTCGCGGTCCTCAGCGGCCAGCGCCCGGTGCACTGGATGCTCGGCCACACGATCGGCGAGGCCTACGACCAACTGGCAGAACTGGCCCCGGACGCCCCTCTCGGCGCGGGGTGCAGGCGCCCCGTCGTTCGCGCCTGCTACGGCACCCAGCCCGCAACCGGCGTGGTCGAGGCCTTCGCCAGCATCGCGACGGGCGAACAGGTCCGCGCCATGGCCTTCCGCCTCGAACAGGGCCCCGACCAGCGGTGGCGCTGCGCCGCCATCGACCTGGGCGGCGAACGCCTCCCGGCGGTCCGCTGAGCGCGCGGCACAGGCCGGCAAGGGCACAGGCCGGGAAGGGCATCGATCGGGGCGGACCCGTTTCCGGCCGGAGAGCCCGCCGTCCGCAGGAGCCCTGGGCCCTTCGGACGCGCCTCTGAGCGCCCGAAGGGCCCCCTCGTACACCGCCCGGCTCGCCGTGCGCCCAGGGGCCCTGCAGGCGGCTCCTCACCCCTCGTGCCCCTTGCCCGGGGCACACACCTCGAGGTCGCCGAACGGGGTCGGGACAGGCAAAACGGCCTGGGCGCGGACACGCGTGGTGTCCGGCACAGGCCGTTCCGGGGTGGTGCGTCGCGCTACTTCCTGCGCCGGCGCCCGCCGCCGCCACCGCTCTTCTGCGCCTTACGGCGCTCCGCACGCGTCATGCCGTCACCCTCGGACGACGCGCTGTCGCCGTTGGAGAAGTCGCCCTCGACGACGCCGCCCTCGCCGTCCACCGTGGGCGCGGAGAAGTGGAGCCGGTCGGGGCGCTGAGGCGCGTCCAGGCCCTTGGCGCGGATCTCGGGCCGCCCGGCCGGGGCCGGCACCGGAGCGTCCTGCTTGTCGAGCGAGGTCCGCTCGCCCGTGGCCTGCACCGGAACCTCCTCGACCTGCTGCTCCACCTGGACCTCCAGGTTGAACAGGTAGCCGACGGACTCCTCCTTGATGCCTTCCATCATGGCGTTGAACATGTCGAAGCCCTCGCGCTGGTACTCGACCAGAGGGTCCTTCTGCGCCATGGCCCGCAGGCCGATGCCCTCCTGGAGGTAGTCCATCTCGTAGAGGTGCTCACGCCACTTGCGGTCCAGCACGGACAGCACCACACGGCGCTCGAGCTCACGCATGACGTCCGAGCCGAGCGTCTTCTCGCGCTCCTGGTACTGCTCGTGGATGTCGTCCTTCACCGACTCGGCGATGAAGTCGGCCGTGACCCCCGCCAGGTCGCCCGCGGCGTCCTCGAGCTCGGCCACGGTCACCTTCACCGGGTAGAGCTGCTTGAAGGCGCCCCACAGACGGTCCAGGTCCCACTCCTCGGCGAAGCCCTCCGACGTCTCCTGGCGGATGTAGTCGTCGATCGTGTCGTCCATGAAGTGGCGGATCTGGTCCTGCAGGTCCTCGCCCTGCAGGACCCGCCGGCGCTCGCCGTAGATGACCTCGCGCTGCCGGTTGAGCACCTCGTCGTACTTCAGGACGTTCTTACGCGTCTCGAAGTTCTGCTGCTCGACCTGCGACTGTGCGGAGGCGATCGCGCGGGTCACCATCTTGTTCTCGATAGGGACGTCGTCGGGGACGTTCGCCATCGACATGACGCGCTCGACCATCTGCGCCTTGAACAGACGCATCAGGTCATCACCCAGTGACAGGTAGAACCGGGACTCGCCGGGGTCTCCCTGACGGCCGGAACGACCGCGCAGCTGGTTGTCGATACGGCGCGACTCGTGCCGCTCCGTGCCCAGGACGTACAGCCCGCCGAGCTCCTTCACCTCTTCGAACTCCGCCTTGACGGCCAGCTCGGCCTTCTCCAGCGCGGCGGGCAGGGCGGCCGCCCACTCCTCGACGTGCTCCACGGGGTCCAGACCACGCTGGCGCAGCTCCGCCTCAGCCAGGTCGTCCGGGTTTCCGCCGAGCTTGATGTCGGTGCCTCGGCCCGCCATGTTCGTGGCGACCGTGACCGCGCCCTTGCGGCCGGCCTGGGCGACGATCGTCGCCTCACGGTCGTGCTGCTTGGCGTTGAGGACCTCGTGCTGCACCCCGCGCTTGGAGAGCTGCTGCGAGAGGTACTCGGACTTCTCGACGGAGGTCGTGCCGACCAGGATCGGCTGGCCCTTCTCGTGCTTCTCCGCGATGTCGTCGACCACCGCGGCGAACTTCGCGACCTCGGTGCGGTAGATCAGGTCGGACTGGTCGGCGCGGACCATCGGCCGGTTCGTCGGGATGGGCACGACACCGAGCTTGTAGATCTGGTGGAACTCAGCGGCCTCGGTCATCGCCGTACCGGTCATGCCGGAGAGCTTGCCGTACAGGCGGAAGAAGTTCTGCAGGGTGATCGTGGCGAGGGTCTGGTTCTCGTCCTTGATGTCGACCCCTTCCTTCGCCTCGATGGCCTGGTGCATGCCCTCGTTGTAACGGCGGCCTGCGAGGATACGGCCGGTGTGCTCGTCGACGATCATGACCTCGCCGTCGATGACGACGTAGTCCTTGTCCTTCTTGAAGAGTTCCTTGGCCTTGATCGCGTTGTTGAGGTAACCCACGAGCGGGGTGTTCACCGACTCGTAGAGGTTGTCGATCCCGAGCCAGTCCTCGACCTTCGCGACACCGGGCTCGTGGATGGCCACGGTCCGCTTCTTCTCGTCGACCTCGTAGTCGCCGGTCTCCTCGATGCCCTTCAGCGGGTTGCCCGCCTCACCCCGGGTGAGGCGCGTGACCAGCTTGGCGAAGTCGCCGTACCACTTGGTCGCCTGGTCCGCGGGGCCGGAGATGATCAGCGGCGTACGGGCCTCGTCGACGAGGATCGAGTCGACCTCGTCGACGATGGCGAAGTTGTGGCCGCGCTGGACGAGCTCGTCCTGGGACCACGCCATGTTGTCGCGGAGGTAGTCGAAACCGAACTCGTTGTTCGTGCCGTACGTGATGTCGCAGGCGTACTGCTCACGGCGCTGCGCCGGTGTCATGTTCGCGACGATGCAGCCGACCTCGAGACCGAGGAACTTGTGCACCCGGCCCATCATCTCGGAGTCACGCTCGGCCAGGTAGTCGTTGACCGTGATCAGGTGTACGCCCTTGCCGGAGAGCGCGTTGAGATACGCAGGCAGGGTGCCGACGAGGGTCTTGCCCTCGCCGGTCTTCATCTCGGCCACGTAGCCGAGGTGCAGGGCGGCGCCGCCCATCATCTGGACGTCGTAGTGGCGCTGTCCGAGGACACGCTTCGCGGCCTCACGGACGGTCGCGAATGCTTCGGGAAGCAGGTCGTCCAGGCTCTCGCCGTCCGCGTACCGTTCCTTGTACTCGTCGGTGAGCGCCCGCAGCTCGGCGTCGGAGAGGTTGACGAAGTCCTCTTCGATGGAGCTGACCTGGTCCGCGATGCGGTGCAGTTTGCGCAGGATCTTGCCTTCGCCTGCACGCATGAGCTTGTTGAAGACGGACACTGAGGCTGGTCTCCTTGCCGGTCGGGCCTGGCACTGGGTCGTGTAATGGACTCGGCGCGGGCACGGCAGGTGGGCCCCACCGCAACGGCCATCGTAAGCGAGGACCCCGCCGCGCCGGGAGGGCTGCCGCCGCGTTGACCCCGCCGCACCCTTCCAGGACAACGGACGGAGGGGACGGAAGGTGCCGGGCAACCCGAAAAGTACTCGCATTCCGTAGGCCGGATCACCACTATTCCTTCATGGAACCCACGGCTTTCACCACGGATCGTCTGCTCCTGCGGCCCTTCGAGCCCGGGGACGCGGAAGAGGTCTACGTCGCCTGCCAGGACCCGGCGATCCAGCGCTGGACAGTCGTCCCCTCGCCGTACACCCGCGCCGACGCCGAGCTCTTCACCCAGGATCTGGCGCCCGCCGGATGGCAGAACGATACGACGTACGGCTTCGCGGTTCTGCTGCGGGACGGCGGCACGCTCGTCGGCGCGCTCGGCATCGACCGCCGCCCCCTGCCGGGCACCTACGAGGTGGGCTTCTGGACGGCAGCCGAGCACCGCGGCGCCGGATACACCACCGAAGCCGTACTCGGAGCCGCGCGCTGGGCATTCACCGAGCTCTCCGCGGACCGGATGGAATGGCGTACGGAGATCGGTAACACATCGTCCCGGGCCGTCGCCCTGCGTGCCGGTTTCCGTATGGAGGGCGACCAGCGATCGGCACTGTTCAACAAAGGCGTGCGGCTCGACACCTGGACGGGCGCCCTGCTCCCGGCAGACCTCGGGCTGCCCAGCACCTTCCCCCACCGGCCGGCCACGGGTGTCAGTGGCGCGCTCTAGGGTCGTGCGCATGACGTCTGCGCCGAAGCCCGTTCTGGAACTCTCCGCCGACCAGGCCCGCCGGATCGCCCTTCGCGCCCAGGGCCTCCTGGGCGCGCCGGACCGCCGTGGCGGCGTCCGGGGGGTGCTGCGGGGCGTCGGGGCCGTCCAGCTCGACACGATCTCGGTCCTGGCCAGGTCTCACGAGCTCGTGCCGTACGCGCGCCTGGGCGCCGTCGGGCGTCGCACCGTCGACGAGGCCTACTGGTCGGGCGGCCACTCGTTCGAGTACTGGTCACACGCCGCGTGCATCCTCCCGGTCGAGGAGTGGCCGCATTTCGCCTTCCGCCGCCGCGCCTACCGGGCCCGTCCGCAGTGGAACCACGACCTGCCCGACGGGACGTACGAGACGGTGATCAAGCAGCTGCGCGCCGAGGGCCCGCTGACGGCCACCGAGCTCGGCGGCGCGAAGAACGGCGGCGAGTGGTGGGACTGGTCGGCGTCCAAGGTCGCCGTCGAGCGGGCCCTGATGTACGGCGAGGTGGTGTGCACCGAACGGCGCGGGTGGAAGCGGATCTACGACCTGGCCGAGCGGGCGATCCCCGACGCCCTGCTCCACGACGACATGGACGACACGGAGTGCCTGCGCAGGCTCGTGGCCTTGGCCGGACAGTCGCTGGGCGTCGGCACCCGGGCGGACATCGCCGACTACCACCGGCTCAAGGGCGAACAGTTCGACGCGGTCGTGGCGGACTCCGGGCTGGTTCCGGTGTCGGTGCGGGGCTGGACGAAGCCGGCGTGGGCACACCCGGAAGCCCTGGCCTCGGAGCCGCGGGGACGTCACCGCACGACACTCCTGTCACCGTTCGACTCCCTGATCTGGGAGCGGGCGCGCACCGAGCGGATCTTCGGCTTCACCCACCGCCTGGAGGCGTACGTCCCCCGGCCCAAGCGGATCCACGGCTACTTCGCGATGCCGCTGCTGGCGGGCGGGAGACTGCAGGGCCGGGTCGACCCGGCGAGGGAGGGGACCACACTGGTCGCGCGCCAGGTGTCGCTGGACGGCGCGAAGTCCGTGACACCCATGGCCGAGGCCCTCGCCGAGGCTGCGTCCTGGGTCGGCTGCACCGACGTCCGGCTCGAGCGGGTGGACGCACCGGAGCTGCGCGACCCCCTCACGGCGGCGATCACCCGGGCTCTCGCCTGAGGGCCGCCCCGCAGGGCGTCACCGGATCTCGAGGATCTTCTCCCGCATGGCGTAGACCACCGCTTCCATCCGGGAGTGCAACTGCAGCTTCTCCAGAATATTGCGGACGTGGTTCTTGACCGTGTTCTCCGAGATGAACAATTCCTTGGCGATATCGCGGTTGTTCATGCCCGTGGCGACGAGTTTGAGAACCTCCAGCTCCCGCTCGGTGAGACGCGGTGCGGGCACGAGACGGCGCTCGTCGGTGCGCTGGATCATCGATTTGAACTCGGTGAGCAGTTTGGATGCCATCGACGGACTGATCTGGGACTGGCCGTCCGCCACCGCGCGAATCGCCGTGGCCACCTCGTCGGTGGAGATCTCCTTGAGGAGGTAGCCGGTGGCACCGGCCTTGATCGCTTCGTAGAGGTCGGCCTCCTCGTCGCTGATCGTCAGCATGATGATCTTGGCGCTGGGGGCCACCTCCTTGATGGATGTGCACGCTTCGATACCCCCGCGCCTGGGCATGCGTACATCCATCAGCACGATGTCGGGCAGCAGGTCCGCCGCCTTGTCCACAGCCTCGGCCCCGTCCCCCGCCTCCCCGACGACCTGGATGTCCTCCTCCTGGGCGAGGACGATCTCCAGACCCCTGCGGAAGAGCGCGTGGTCGTCCACCACCAGCACCCTGATCGGCTCCTTGCGGGAACTGCCGTCGTCCGCACCGGAGTCCACGCCACCACCGCTGCCGGCATCGGTCGTCCCGCGCACGGGCCCGAAGGTGTCCGCCATCGTTCCTCCCCCTGAAGGCCACTGCCTGAGGTCACAGGCTGTCCGCCAACGGCAGTGCACAGAGCACTGATTGGCCTGGGGCGCCATGCTTTCATGCCTGACTGCCGAAACGGTGCCCCGCGGAGTCCCCGCGGTCCCCCGGCCGCGCGCGAACGCTTGCCAGGGGCACCGTGCATGGGCTGGTGAAGGGTGGTGTCAGCCGCCGAGCGCACCGCCCGCGCCGCCCGCCCCGTCGGAGGCCAGCGGGTCGGTCCTCAGATGGATGACGCCGTAGTCGTAGGCGTGCCGCCGGTAGACGACACTGGGCTCCTTGGTCTCGGAGTCGACGAAGAGGTAGAAGTCGTGTCCGACCAACTCCATCTCGTAGAGAGCCTGGTCGAGCGTCATGGGCGCTGCGACGTGCATCTTCTCGCGTACGACGAGCGGCCCTTCGCCCTGTACCTCGAGCGAGCCGATCCTCTTGGTGGGCACGGACGGAGCCGACTCCTCGGGAATCAGCTCACCGTCACCGTTGAAGGAGGCGGCTTCCGGCACGACCTCCGCGACCTCGGCAGCCGACAGCCGCCCGCTGCCACGCCTGCTGTAGCGCTTGTCGTGCTCCTTGCGCAGCTGCGTGTCCAGCTTGTCCGTGGCCAGGTCCAGCGCTGCGTACGGGTCGCCTGCCGCCGCTTCCGCCCGGATGACCGGCCCACGCGAGCGGAGCGTGATCTCCACCCGTGCCGCACGGTCGGCCTGACGGGGATTCGGCTCCTTGGACACCTCCACGTCGAGGCTGATCACCTTGCCGTCGAACTTCTGGATCTTGTCCAGCTTCAGCTTCTCGGCCACGTGCTTGCGGAACCGCTCGGGCACCTCGGTCTTGCGGCCCTTGACGACGATGTCCACGCAGAACTCCGTTCCCGGATCGCTCCGCTTAGGCGGCGGAGCATCTCCCTTTTGCACCAGGCTCCAGTGATCACCGGAGCCGCGGACTCGGTGACTTTCACCTCCTCCTCCCCCACCGATGAGGTATCCACCCCACCGACTTCCATGCTTCTGGCCTGCTGGTGAGTTACCTGCCCGAAACCTGGTGGTGCATTCGTCGAGGCGCGAGATTCACCGTTCCTCACAACCGAACATAGCCTGCCCACCACCGTGTCGGCACCCGCTACTCACGCGTACCTCCGATCAGGACGCTTTAGCCACTCACCACCTGCAACGATGCAAGTTAACTGTCAGTTCCGGTTTAATTCGAAAGCAGTCGGAGAAGCCGCGACAACCGCGGCCATGAGCCCCTCCACGCGGACGCCACCGGCGTGCCCCGCCGCCCGGACGGCGCGTGCCGCATCCGCCAGCGAGGCGCCGGTCGTCAACAGGTCGTCCACGAGCACCACCCGGCCCTGCGCGAGAAGCCTGGCACCGCCGGCCGCGACCACCAGGGCGCCCGCCAGATTCGCCTGCCGCTCGCGCGCCCCCAGACCTGCCTGGTCGGCCACCGTCCGCCGCTGTCCCAGCACCGCGAGCACCCGGGCCCGCGTGCCCCCGCGCCGCAGTTCGGCGCCGGCCGCGACCGCGATCCTGCGCACCGGATCGTGCCCCCGCGCCGCCGTTGCGCGCCGGGCGGACGGGACGGGCACCAGAAGCAGGGGCCGCGCACTGCCCGCCGGCCCCGGCCCGGCTCTCACTGCGGCCGCCAGCGCCCTGCCGAGTGCCCCGGCCAGGGTGAGTGCCCCTCGCTCCTTGTGGGCCAGCAGCATGGCGCGTACGGCGTTCTCATACGGCGCGGCAGCGTGGACCACGGGGAGTCCGGACGGCTCGGGCGCGGGCCGCACCCGGCGCGGCTCGGCCGCCAGCGCCCCCGCGCACTCGTCGCACAGTTCCGTACGCGGTCTGCCGCACCCCGCACAGGGCACGGGCAGAACCATCCCCACGATCTCCCGCCACCATCCCCGCACACCTCCACTGTGCCGAGGCGGCGGGCGGGCTGCCACCCCTGTGGACAACCCCCTGTGGACAACGGGGCGGCGAGGCCCGCAGGCGCTCACCGTCACGCCGCGGACAGCCGCGTGACGCGCCTGCGATTCCCCGCCGGCGATCCGGCCCGGCGGTCATCCGGCCACCCCGGGCTGCCCCCGCGCCCTGCCCCGGAGCCGGGATCAGCCCGGGTAGACGAGCGAGGAACCGTTCTTGAGAACCGTCTGCCAGTTGTCGCCCGGCGACAGCTTCACTATCCCGTCACTCTCGGTGTCCGCCATCAGCGGCAACCGCTCGTCGTCCGCCGCTGCGACTGCGGTCACCTGGTTCACACCCGGCAGGACTCCGGAGGACGGGGTGGCCCCGTCGGCCTGCACATAACGCACCTGCTGCACACCGCCCTCCTCCTTGCCGACCACCACGAGCCGGCTGCGGCCCGACCAGGACACCGCCGTCACCTCCGCCAGCTGCGGCGCGGCCTGGCGCAGGTCCTCCACGGACACCGTCTCGGACTTCCCCGAGCCCTGCCGCTCGACCCTGCCGATACTCAGCGTCGTATGCCCGTTCCTCGACACCCGCAGGGCTATGCGCACCCCGTCGGAAGACATCCGCAGCGCCTCGATCCGCCCGCCGTCCAGGCCCGGGATCGCGACCTCCTCCGGTTTTCCGGCACCGCCCACCAGGCGCAGCAGCCGGGGACCGGCCGGATTCCGGTCGGCGACCCACAGGTCACCGCCGCCGTCCCAGCTCGGTGCCGACAGCCGGTCCCCGGGCTTGACGGCATCGCTGGTGACCACGGGTGCTGACGGTTCGCTCTCCGAGACGAGGGAGGACACATAGAGGCGCTGCCCGTCCGCGGAAACCGCCGCGGCCTGCTGTTCGTCCCTGGAGACACCGACGGAACCCATGGCCACCGGACCACTGCCGAACGGGCCGGTGACAGGCTCCGGATCACCGCCTCCCTTGCTGCTGCCGGGAATGCGCTGCACGTGTCCCTCGTCGTCGACGAAGTACTGGCTGTCGGGGGTGTCGGGGGCGTCGTCCGCGGCGAACTCCCTCGCCTCGTCCGCTCCCAGCGAGCACAGCGGCCCCTGCCCGCCCTGCAACTCCACCTGCCCCACCCGGGCGGACGTCAGGTCGCGCAGGGTGAAGAGCACCTGGGCGGCCATCATCCGGCAGGCACCCTGGCCCGCCTTCTCCGCCTTCTTGTTGAGCGGCACCGTCAGGACGTTCTGGTCGTCCGGGGCCAGCGACGTGACCCCCTTCTTCAACGACGTCCCGGCGGGGAAACGCGAATCGACCACCGGCCGCAGCCAGTTCGAAGGCCCCGCCAGCAGCGCCCGTACCGTCTGCGTCGTCGTGTCCATGCGGGTCACGGGATCCGTACGGTTGCGTACGTAGACGGGATCGGCGACGAGCACGGGATCCTCGGCCGGCCGGCCCGCGGCGAAGTAGTACTTGTTCACGGAACGGTAGAGACGCTTGAAGTCGGACTGCCCGAGCACCAGGCCGTCCGGCACGATGTCGATGCGCCATTCGTGCTTGCCGTCCGCCCCCTTCTCCCTGACCAGGTGCAGCATCTGGGAGTACTCCGTAGGAGCCAGCGGCCGGTAGGAGCTCTGCGCGTCGACCGCCGCCACCTGCTCGCCAGTCAGCGTGTAGGTGGTCTCGGTCGCCTTGCGCTCCTTGTCGTGGACCGTGGGCCCGTTGCGGTTCGGCGCCTTCGAGAGCACCGTGGTGCCCTCAGTCGGCTGCCAGGTGCGGGCCGCCTCCGCCGTCAGGTACGTGCGGGTCGTCCGGAAATCGGGATCGTCGCTCGTCATCGACTCGAGGAACCCGTCGACGACCTCCAGGGGCGCGGCGCCCTCCCTCGGCGGGACGGCGTACACCTGCACCTGGGATTCCCCCGGCTGCGATGCGTCGACCGGTTTCACGTCGCCGGTGTCCGGCATCGCCCCGCACCCCGCGAGCACCACCACACCGCAGCCGATCAGTGCGGACAGCCGGACCGCCCGGCCCCGGCCGCCCCGACGACGCTCACTCTCCACGAGTCGTGTCCTCCCGCTCAGGGTCCTGCGTCTCTGGATCGGTGGCTCCACCACCGGGCCGCTCACCGGCCGGACGCGACACCACTCGCGCTCCGTTGCCCGGCAGTGCCGCCGGATGGACCGATGCCGGGGTACGCGAGCCCGCGGGGCCGTGCGCGGGCACGGTGATCGGAGAACGCGCGGAACCGGACTGGCTCGGTACCGACATGAGCCGGTGGTCGGATGGGGCAGGTGCCGTCTCCGCGCGCTCACGCTCTTCCCTGCTACGCCGGGAATCCTCCGGCTCCAGCGGTATCGGTGACCCGCGCAGCGGTTCGTCCGCCGTACGCGGCAGGGTCAGCCGGAACTGTGAACCGCCGCCCGGCTCGCCCCAGGCCTGCAGCCAGCCACCGTGCAGCCGGGCGTCCTCGACGGCGATCGACAGCCCCAGACCCGTGCCGCCGGTCGTGCGGGCCCTCGCCGGGTCCGCCCGCCAGAACCGGTTGAAGACCCGGGTCGCCTCGCCGGGCTTGAGCCCCACGCCGTAGTCGCGGACGGCCACCGCCACCGCACCCTGGGCGACGCCCATGCGCACGACGACGTCGCGGCCCTCACCGTGCTCGACGGCGTTGACGACGAGGTTGCGCAGGACACGCTCGACACGCCGGGCGTCAGCTTCGGCGATCACGGGCTGCTCGTCCCCGACCACGCGGATCCGGCTGCCCTTGCGCTCCGCCAGCGGCGCGGCGCCGCCGATCACGCGCCGGACGACCGTACGCAGGTCTATCGGTTCCGCCTCCAGTGCCGCCGCTCCCGCGTCGAACCTGCTGATCTCCAGCAGGTCGGAGAGGAGCGACTCGAAACGGTCGAGCTGGTCCCCCAGCAGTTCGGCGGACCGGGCCGTGACGGGGTCGAAGTCGACACGTGCTTCATGGATCACATCGGCGGCCATGCGCACCGTCGTCAGCGGGGTGCGCAGCTCATGGCTGACGTCGGAGACGAAACGCCGCTGCATACGGGAGAGCTCCTCCAGCTGCTGGATCTTCAGCTGCAGGCTCTGCGCCATCTTGTTGAAGGCTTCACCGAGGCGTGCGATGTCGTCCTCGCCGGTGACCTTCATACGTTCCTGGAGCCGGCCCGCGGAAAGCCGCTCGGCGATGCCGGCCGCCATCCGGACGGGCGTGACGACCTGGCGCACCACGAACCACGCGATGGCCCCCAGCAGCACGACCATGAAGAGACCAGCCGTGGCCAGCGTCGTCGTCACGAGCGTCAGCGACTTCTCCTCCTGCGTGAGCGGGAAGAGGTAGTACAGCTCGTACGGGTTGTGATCGATGTCGTACAGCCGCTTGCCCACGACGAGCCCTGGCTCCGGACTCTTGCCGTGGGAGTACCGGATCAGCGAGTACGTCTGGAAGGCACCCGCCCCCTTGCCCACGTCGTCGCGCAGCCTCTCCGGGACGCTGGACGCCTCCACGCTCCCGGAACCGCGCGGGGCCCGGCTGGTGCCCTGTCCGGCCGAGTCGGGGCTGAGCGCCACGACGTTGAAGGCGTTGGTCCCGCCGCTGGCGAGCTGATCGACCAGCTCGGTGCGCCACGAGGTGTTGGCCGTCGTGCCGTCGGCGCCCTCCTCGCTCTGGTCGCCCGGGACCAGAGGGGCGTTCGCGTTCGCCTGAGCGGCGGCGAAACCGCCTGCCGCCTGGGTCTGCGCGGCCTTCCCCTTCGCGTCGAGCAGACCGTTACGGACCTGCCCGATCACGACGAACCCCAGGAGCAGCACCACACCGATCGACATCAGCAGGGTGCCGGCGACCACCCGCAACTGCAGGTTGCGCCGCCACAGCCGGACGGCCGGAAGCAGCGGCCCGCTGATCCACCTCAGGAGGGGCCGGGGCACAGGACCGCCGGGTGTCCGGTCGCGGAGCAACCGGACACCTCGCAGGACCTCACCGAAGCGGGAGGACGTCCCTGGCGGACCGGCAGCCCGCTCCGTGCGGGCCCCGGTGCCCCCGGGTGGCGGAGCAGCGCTGCCCAGGGTCATGTCAGCTCGGTCCGGCCTTGTAACCGACACCGCGGACGGTCACGACGATCTCCGGACGCTCCGGGTCTTTCTCGACCTTCGAACGGAGCCGCTGTACGTGGACGTTCACCAGACGGGTGTCGGCGGCATGACGGTAGCCCCATACCTGCTCGAGCAGCACCTCACGGGTGAAGACCTGCCAGGGCTTACGGGCGAGAGCGACCAGCAGGTCGAACTCCAGCGGGGTCAGGGCGATGGACTGCCCCTCCCTCTTCACCGAGTGGCCCGCCACGTCGATGACCAGGTCCCCGATCGCCAACTGCTCGGGCGCGGGCTCTTCGGACCGCCGCAGACGTGCCCTGATCCGGGCGACCAACTCCTTCGGTTTGAACGGCTTGACGATGTAGTCGTCGGCCCCGGATTCCAGGCCCACCACCACGTCCACCGTGTCACTCTTTGCCGTGAGCATGACGATCGGCACACCCGACTCGGCCCTGATCAGCCGGCAGACCTCGATGCCGTCCCGTCCGGGCAGCATGAGGTCAAGCAGCACCAGGTCAGGCTTGGCCTCACGAAATGCGGCCAGTGCCTTGTCGCCGTCCGCTACGAACGACGGCTCGAAACCTTCTCCCCGCAGCACAATGCCGAGCATCTCGGCCAGTGCGGTGTCGTCGTCGACGACAAGGACGCGTCCCTTCATAAACGACATCATCCCATTAGCTAATCGTTACCTGCGATGACCTGGCACACAGCTCTGCCAGTCCGACTCCCGTTACCGGGGAAATAACGCCCTCCTCCGTGACGATCGCCGTGACCAGTTCGGGCGGCGTGACATCGAATGCGGGGTTGTACGCCTTGGCCCCCACAGGAGCGAGGGCACTCACGGACCTTCCGCCCGAGGTGGGGACACCTGGCGCATATGTGATCTCTGTCACCTCCGCGGCTGACCGCTGCTCGACGATGATCGATGCGCCGTCCGCGGTCGCCAGATCCACCGTGGTGGTCGGCGCCACGACGACGAACGGCACGTGGTGGTACCTCGCCAGTACCGCCAATGGATAACTCCCCACCTTGTTGGCCACCGACCCGTCCGCCGCGATGCGGTCCGCCCCGATGATGACGGCATCCACCTCCCCCGCCGCGAACAGCGAACCCGCCGCACTGTCGGTGAGCAAGTTGTACGGCATCCCGTTCCTGCCCGCCTCATACGCCGTCAGTCGAGCCCCCTGGAACAGCGGCCTCGTCTCGTCCACCCAGAGCCGGCGCAGCCGGCCCTCCCGGTGCGCCCTCAACGCCACGGCGAAGGCAGTCCCAGCGCCGCCGGACACGAGCGCCCCGGTATTGCAGTGGGTCAGCAACCGGTGCTGCCCACCTCCCGGCAGGAGTTCCGCCAGCAGCTCCAGACCGTACTGCGCCATGCGCCCACTGGCAGCGGCATCCTCTTGGTGCACTGCCCGCGCCTCGGCCAGGGCCGCCGCGGCAGCGGCCGGCATGCCGGCCCCGGCCTCGGCCACCGACCGGTGCACCGCTGCCACCCGACGCGCCCCGTACCCCAGATTCACCGCGGTGGGCCGCGCCCGCTCAAGCAGTCCCGCCGCCGCCTCCACGTCCTCGCCCCGCGCGGCGGCGAGCGCGACGCCGTATCCCCCCGCGATACCCAGCAGCGGCGCACCACGCACCGCCAGCGTCCGTATCGCCTCCACGAGCACCGGAACGTCGGCGCACACCAACTCGACCTCCTCCGAGGGCAGCCGAGTCTGGTCGAGGAGCACCACCGCGGGCCCTTCGGGAGGCTCCTCCCAGCGGAGTACCGAAAGGGGCGGCGGCTCGATGCCCACCGGCGTTTGCGCGTCCTGATCAGCCATCTGCCCAGTCTGCCCGCTGAACCGCCCGCGCACGAAGGCGAGAAGGAGACGGAGGGCCTGGCCCGCCCCGGGGCGGCGCGTGGCACGATGGCTGCCAACCCGCCGCCCCGATGAGCGGACGGAACCGTGAAGGAGCGACGATGAACGACTCTCCGGGCTGGGCTTCGCCCGGATCCGCCCCCTCCGACGACCAGGAAGCGGGCATTCCCAAGCCGTCCTCGCCCGTCGACGAAGACGGCCCCGCCGGACAGTGGTCCCCCGCGCAGCCGCCACCGGGGCAGTGGAGCCCACCTGCCGCCCCGGGCAACGGCCCCGGCACGCCCCCGCCCGCTCCAGGCTGGGGCGGCATGCCTCCAGGGCGGGGATGGGGCGGCCCGCCCATGGCGGCGAAGCCGGGGGTCATCCCGCTGCGGCCGCTCGGCGTCGGCGAAATCCTCGACGGTGCCGTCTCCACGATGCGCGCCCACTGGCGCACCGTGCTCGGCATCAGCCTCACCGTCTCCGTGATCGCGGAGATCGTGGTCGTCCTCGTGCAGCGCTACCTCCTGCCCGAGCCCACCGAGGTCGACCCCAACGCCGTGGGGACGGAAGCGCTGCGCCAGGCCACCGACTCGGCGGCGTCGCAACTCCTCACCAGCGCCCCGGGCGCGTTGATCGCCATGATCGCCACGCTCGTCACGACCTCCGTCCTCACCGTGGTGATCAGCCGCTCCGTGCTCGGCCGCGGAGTGACGCTCGCCGAGGCCTGGGCCGAGGCCCGTCCCCGACTCCTGCCCCTTCTCGGGCTGACGCTGCTGCTGAGCCTCATGAGCGCGGCGATCATGGCTGTGGGCCTGCTCCCGGGCCTGCTCCTGGGCGACGGCGCCGCAGGGCTCGCCCTCGCGTTCGTCGGCCTCCTCGTCGCATGCGGCGTGGTGCTCTGGCTGATGATCCGCTTCACGCTCGCAGCGCCGGCGCTGATGCTCGAAAGGCAGCCCGTACTCACCGCCCTGCGCCGATCCGCGAAGCTGGTCAAGGACAGCTGGTGGCGGACCTTCGGCATCCTGGCGCTGACGTACCTGCTGGTCATCATCGTCAGCCTGATCATCGCCGTCCCGTTCGGCATCATCGCCGTGACGGTGGACAGTGACGGGCTCAGCGAGCTCCTCAACAGCGGCCCGTCCGATTTCGGATGGCCCTTCCTCGTCATCACCGGCATCGGCGAAGTCATCATCTCCACGCTCACCTACCCCTTCACCGCGGGAGTGATGGCCCTGCTCTACGTCGACCAGCGCATCCGCCGCGAGGCGCTCGACCTCGACCTCGCCCGGGCCGCCGGCGTGCCCGGCTACGACACCACCGGGAACTGATGCGGTGAGGGGGCCGGGGGGCACCATCACAGCAGGCCGCTTCGCCGTGAGAGGCGGGGACATACCCGTGGACACGTCCCGTGTCCCCGCCCGCGAAGCGGCACGGGACGAACTGTCCGACCCGATGTACCACCAACACGATCCGAACCTTCTCGAACGCGGAATCGACCGCTTCTGGGACTGGATCGGCGGCCTCTTCGACGGCGCCGCCGGAGCCGGCCCCGGCGGCCCGGTCGGACTCGTCGTGATCTCTCTGGCCGTCGTCGCCCTGGCCGCCGCCCTGTGGTGGCGGCTCGGAACACCGCAACGCACCATCCGCACACCCGAGACACTGTTCGGCGACACCACGCGCAGCGCGGCCGACCACAGGACCGCCGCAGCCGCACACGCCGACGCCAAGCGCTGGACCGAAGCTGTCCAGGAGCGGATGCGCGCCCTCGTACGCTCCCTGGAGGACCGGGCCGTACTCGATGCGCGCCCCGGCCGCACAGCCGACGAGGCCGCCGCAGACGCAGGACGGTTGCTGCCCGCGCACGCGGCCAGGCTCCGAACCGCAGCCCGGGTGTTCGACGACGTCACGTACGGCGGCCGGACCGCCGACGAGGCGGCGTACCTGACCCTGTGCACCCTCGACCGGGACATCGAGACAGCCAAACCTCTACTGACGGCCGGTACAGCTGGAGGGGGCGCCCTGTGACCAGCACGACCGCCGTCCCTCCCACCTCTGCGGCCAGCACGCCCGGACAGATATGGCAGCGCGCGCGAGGTGTTCTGCTCGCCGTACTCGTCCTCGTCGTCGCCGGGGTGGCCTTCGCCGCGCTCCAGTCCGACGGGCAGCACGGCCGCCTCGACCCACGATCCCCCGACCCCCACGGCAGCCGGGCCGTCGCCGAACTCCTGCAGGACAGAGACATATCCGTCGACGTGGCGACCACGCTCGCCGAGGCTGCCGGTGCGGCGGGGCCCGACACCACGCTCCTGGTGACCGGTCCCAATGTGCTCACCCCTCACCAGCAAAGGCGCCTCCGCACCGCAACCGCCGGGTCCGGGGGACGCACCGTCCTCATAGCCCCCGGCCGATCCTCGGTGACCCGGCTCGCCCCCTCCGTACGTGCGGAGTCTTCCGGACCGGTCGCCGCACGCACCCCTGGCTGCGCCCTCCCCGCCGCGCGTGCCGCTGGAACCGCCGACATGGGCGGCGTGCGCTACTCGGCCGTCGCGGTCGGGGCCACCGCCTGCTATCCCGACGCCGGACACGACACCCTCGTCGTCGTGCCGGAGCGGCGAACCGGCGACAGCGTGCTCCTCGGCTCCCCCGATATATTCCGGAACGACCGCCTCGGCCAACGGGGCAACGCCTCCCTGGCCCTGCAACTCCTCGGCTCCCGACCTCATCTCGTCTGGTACCTCCCCTCGTTCGACGATCCCTCCGCTGCCGAGAGCGGCAGCGGAGAACCCGATGACAGCGACGACGCAGCCGGCGGGGAGAGCAGCTTCATCAGCCTGATCCCCTCCGGCTGGCTGTGGGGCACGCTGCAACTGGCCGTCGCCGCCACCCTGGCCGCCATCTGGCGAGCCCGGCGTCTCGGCCCGCTCGTCACCGAGCGGCTACCGGTCGCCGTTCGCGCCTCCGAATCCACCGAAGGACGGGCCCGCCTCTACCGCAAGGCCGACGCCCGCGACCGCGCCGCCGCCACTCTGCGCTCCGCGACCCGTACCCGTATCTCTCCCCTCCTCGGGGTGTCCACCCGCGACGCCGAGTCGCCCGAAATCCTCCTGCCTGCCGTCGCCGCACGCCTCAGCGCTTCGGGCGGAGACCTCGGCTCCCTCCTCTTCGGCCCGGCACCCGCCGACGACGCGGCGCTTGTCCTGCTGACCGACCAACTCGACGCCCTCGAAAGAGAGGTACGCACTTCATGAGCGCCACGACCCCGGAGACCGCCGAGCCTGCGGCACCCACAGGAACCCCTGCGGTCCCCGTGAACTCCGACAGTGCCCGCGCATCGCTGGAAGCCCTGCGTTCAGAGATCTCCAAGGCCGTGGTCGGCCAGGATCCGGCCGTCACCGGCCTCGTCGTCGCTCTCCTCTGCCGGGGCCACGTACTTCTCGAAGGTGTCCCCGGCGTAGCGAAGACGCTTCTGGTACGAGCTCTGGCAGCCTCCCTGGAGCTGGACACCAAACGCGTGCAGTTCACCCCCGACCTGATGCCGAGTGACGTGACGGGCTCTCTGGTCTACGACGCCCGCACGGCCGAGTTCTCGTTCCAGCCCGGCCCCGTGTTCACCAATCTGCTGCTCGCCGACGAGATCAACCGCACCCCTCCCAAGACACAGTCATCGCTGCTGGAGGCCATGGAGGAACGCCAGGTCACCATCGACGGTTCCCCCAGAGCGCTGCCCGACCCCTTCCTGGTCGCCGCCACTCAGAACCCCGTCGAATACGAGGGCACTTACCCCTTGCCCGAGGCGCAGTTGGACCGGTTCCTCCTGAAGCTCACCGTGCCCCTGCCCTCACGCGAGGACGAGATCGGCGTGCTCACCCGCCACGCGGACGGGTTCGACCCGCGCGACCTCAAAGCAGCAGGCGTACGGCCCGTCGCCGGTCCCGCCGACCTGGAGGCCGCGCGCGCCGCCGTCTCCAAGATCTCCGTCTCTCCCGAGATCGCCGCCTACATCGTCGATATCTGCCGTGCCACGCGTGAATCCCCCTCGCTCAACCTCGGCGCATCCCCCCGCGGGGCCACCGCACTGCTCTCCACCGCACGAGCCTGGGCCTGGCTCACGGGCCGGGACTACGTCACACCTGACGACGTGAAAGCCCTCGCACTGCCCACACTTCGCCACCGCATCCAACTGCGACCGGAAGCCGAGATGGAAGGAGTCACCCCCGACTCCGTCATCACAGCCGTCCTCGCCCACGTCCCCGTCCCCCGTTGAGGCGGTAACCATGGCCCTCACCGGACGAGCCGCCTTGGTGGCGGCACTGGGGTCACTCCCCGTAGCCATCACGGCCCCGAGTTGGACCGGCATGCTCGCGGTCGATGTCCCGCTCTCACTGGCAATTCTGTGCGACTACGCCCTGGCCGCGCCAGTAAGTACGCTGCGTTTCACTCGATCCGGTGATACATCCGTTCGACTCGGTGAGATCGCCACTGTGCAACTCACCGTGACCAATTCATCGCGGCGCCGACTGCGAGCCCATCTGCGCGACGCCTGGCCCCCCAGCAGTTGGAGCACGGAACCCGAACAGCGCTCTTCCCGGCACGAGTTCGTCGTACCTGCCGGCGAACGGCGGCGCCTCACCACTGTTCTCCGTCCGTCGCGGCGGGGGGACCGCCAGGCGGAGCGGGTGACGATCCGCTCGTTCGGGCCCCTCGGACTCGCGGCCCGTCAGGGGTATCACCGCGTGCCGTGGACGGTCCGGGTACTGCCCCCCTTCACCAGCAGGAAGCACCTGCCGTCGCGGCTCGCAAGGCTCCGTGAGCTCGACGGCCGCACCAGCGTGCTCACTCGCGGGGAAGGGACCGAGTTCGACAGCCTGCGTGCCTACGTCCCAGGCGACGACACCCGTTCCATCGACTGGCGGGCCACGGCACGGCAGGCCGGCGTCGCAGTCCGTACTTGGCGCCCGGAGCGGGACCAGCACATCCTCGTCGTCCTGGACACAGGCCGTACCTCAGCGGGCCGAGTCGGAGACGTGCCCCGCCTCGACGCCGCCATGGACGCGACGCTGCTCCTCACCGCCCTCGCCACGCGCGCAGGCGACCGCGTGAATCTTCTCGCCTACGACAGGCGCGTCCGAGCCCAGGTACGGGGTGGGGCAGCCGGAGGGGACATCCTGTCGGCCATCGTCGCCGCTCTGGCGCCGCTGGAACCCGAACTGGTGGAGACCGACGCCCGTGGTCTCAGCGCGGCGGCGCTGGCGAGCGCCCCCCGCCGTTCCTTGATCGTTCTGCTCACGAGCCTGGACGCGGCGCCGATCGAAGAAGGCCTGCTTCCGGTCCTCCCACAGCTCACCCGGGGCCACACGGTCCTTGTCGCCGCGGTCGCGGACCCCCAGGTCCAGGCGATGGCAGGCTCACGGGGCACGGTGGACGCGATCTACGAAGCCGCGGCCGGCACACAGACCCAAGCCCAGCGCCGCCACACCGCAGACCAGCTCAGGCGGCACGGCGTCACGGTTGTCGATGCCCCTCCGGACGAGCTCGCCCCGGCCCTCGCCGACGCCTACCTTGCTCTCAAAGCAGCCGGTCGGCTGTAGAAAAGCAGTCGCCCCGCGGTGCGCACGAACACTGGATTGATGCGCACGGACACGGGCTTACTGAAGCATCGCCGGAACCTGCACTCGGTCAGAGGGTGCGGGGTGAGTGGTGCCCGTCGGCACAACCGGAGCCGGCCGCCATCGTGGCGGGGCACGAAAAACATCGCTCCTGGTGCCATACCGGCTCTGTCCAACGGGCCGGGAACGCAGAAAAGCCCCGTGCCACAAGGGCACGGGGCTTTCCCGGAATAATTGTTCGGCGGCGTCCTACTCTCCCACAGGGTCCC
>NZ_JBHVCT010000082.1:0-27613 GCF_042803195.1 Streptomyces sp. NPDC057428 | reverse complement strand
GCCGCACGGCAGTTGCTGAGCATGGCCGCCGACTCCTTCGAACGGCTCGGTGCCGCGGGCTGGGCCGAACGGGCCCAGGCCGAACTCCGGGCCTCCGGCGTGTCCGCGCGAATCTCGTCGGCGCACCTGGCGTCGCTGACCTGGCAGGAACGCCGGATCGCCGACCTCGCCGCCGGCGGACTGACCAACAAGGAGATCGGAGAACGGATGCACCTGTCACCGCGCACGGTCAGTTCCCATCTGTACCGCGTGTTCCCGAAACTGGGCATCACCACCCGCGCCGCGCTGCGTGACGCCCTGGGCAAGACACCCATGGATGTGACTGATGGACATGAGTGAGAAGACCAGCGGTCCCGCGACTGCACCGGGGCCCGTGGGCCGGGTGCTGGTGGTGGGGGCCGGGCCGGTGGGGCTGGTCGCGGCGGTGGAGCTGGCGCGCAGAGGCGTTGAGGTTCGCCTCGTGGACGCGGCCACGGGGCCCTCTCACGGGTCCCGGGGCAAGGGGCTGCAGCCGCGCAGCTTGGAGGTTCTCGACGACCTCGGGGTGGCCGGCCTCATCCTGGCCTCGGGGCGTTCGCGACTGGCCATCCGCAAGTACCGGGGCCGGGAGATCCTGGGAACGAGTGACGTGACCCCCGGCGCGCCCGAGCCCACAGCGGCCACGCCGTATCCCCGTACCATGCTCATCCCCCAGTGGCGCGTGGAGGAGGTACTACGCGAGAGACTGGCCGGACTGGGCGTGGAGGTCGAGTACGGGACCGAACTGCTGGGCCTGGAGCAGGACGGTGAGGGTGTGCACGCTGGCTTCCGGACCACGAGCGGGCCGCAGAGCGCCTCGTACTCCTATGCGGTCGGCTGTGACGGCGCGTCCAGCACGGTGCGCAGACTGGTGGGGGTGGGGTTCCTCGGACAGACCGACGAGACGGTCAGGATGCTCACCGCCGATGTCGAGGTGAGCGGTCTGGACCGCGACTTCTGGCACTGGTGGCCCGTCCCCGGCGGGGAGCTCCTGGCGATGTGCCCGTTGGCGGCTACCGACACCTTCCAGCTACAGACCGGGGTGTCCTCCGACACCCCGGGGGACCTCTCCCCCGCACGGATCCAGGCTCTGGTGGAGGAACGCAGCGGGCGGAGCGACATCCGCGTCCGCCGCGTGGTGTGGCAGTCGCTCTGGCGCCTCAACGTACGGATGGTGGACCGCTACCGGGCGGGACGGGTGTTCCTGGCCGGCGACAGCGCCCATGTCCACCCGCCGGCGGGCGGTCTCGGTATGAACACCGGGATCCAGGACGCCTACAACCTCGGCTGGAAGATCGCACATGTTCTCGGCGGTGCTCCCGGGACACTGCTCGACACCTACGAACAGGAGCGGCTTCCGGTCGCCGCCGACGTCCTGAGCCTCTCCACCGAGTTGTTCGCGGGACGTGTCGAGGGAGCAGTACCGGGAGAGGGCCGGAGTACCGACACCCGGCAGCTCGGGGTGCGGTACCCCGTCAGTGGGATCAACGGCTCCCGCGTGGACGGGCCGGAGCGGGTCAGGGCGGGTGACCGTGCGCCGGACTCGCTGCTGCGGGCGGCGGACGGAACCGGTGTCCGGCTCTTCGACCTGCTCCGCGGTACGCACACGAGCGCGGTCGCCTTCGGCCCCCGCAGCTCCAGGGCCGCCGCCGCGCTCGCCGAGCGCTTCCCCCGGCACCTGAGGGCGGTCACCGTCCTCTCGGCCGACAGCCGGCCCACCGGAGCGGAGCCGGGCCCGCTCACCGACGCGGAGGGGCACGCCCACCGGGACTACGCCGTGGACGGTGACACCCTGTTCCTCATCCGCCCGGACGGGTACGTCGGGCTGCGAGCCACGGAGCCGGACGAAGCGAGGCTGCTCGACTACCTCAGCCGGCTGCTGCCCGTGCGACAGGACGCCGTGCGTCCCGCGACGGAGGGCGAACCACCGATCCGTCTCTCTTGAATCGTCGGAGAACGGCTGCTGACACGGATACCTGCGGGCCAGGAGCCGCCTGCCGCGCAGCGACGATCCGGTGCGGGACCTGCGTGACGCCTGGGTCCTGCACGTCCGGTCCGGGCTTGACCAGCCAGCGTTATGCACCTTGGTGTACGGCCTGCCCCGTCCCGGGCCGGACGGGAGGCCGTCACCGAACTGGAGGGCCTGATCACCCGGGTCGCCGCGGCCGGCCGGCTGCGCATGAGTGTCGAGCGGGCCGCGGCCGTCATGCACTCGGCGGGCATGGGCACGATCTTCACGCTGATCATTTAGTCGGCCGATCCCCGCTGTCTCGGCATGGGGGGGATGTAACCGGTCCCGGGGCTCCTGCCCGGACGCCGTCCGCCGACCACCGGGGCCGCTATCTCCCGCAGGGAGAGATGGGAGCGGGGTTCGAAGCCCAACGCTCCGTACAGGCGCGGAATGACCTCCTGGTCGGCCTCGGTGTGCAGGAAGGGAGTGTTCCCCTGGTCCGCGACCACGGAGGAGAGATGCCCGACCAGGCGCCGGGCCAGGCCCAGCCGCCGGTACTCGGGCAGCGTACAGACTGTGCTGATCTCGGTGTGTCCCGCGGGGCGCATCCGCAGGCCGCCCATGGCGATCAGTGTCCCGTGCCTGCGCACCCCGTAATACGCGGTGCAGCGGTAACTGCCGGGATGGAAGGGGCCCGGACGGGTCGCCCTGACCAGATCGGCCATGTACGGGAGGTCCACGGGCGAGAGTTCACGGACCTCCGTGTCGTACATCGTCACCGGGTGCCGCTGGACGAGCTGGACACTCCGCACGTTGGACACCGCCAGCCAGCCCGCCGGAAGTTCCGGGTCCTGCCCCACCAGGTGCAGCAGCCCTCCCGGCCCGGCCAGCACCGCCGCGTCCTCCCAGTCCTGCGCATCCGGCCGGTCCGGCAGCGCGGCGAAGGGGGCGAGACCGGGTGCGTAGCGCAGGACACGGCCCCGTTGACGCACGAAGCGGGTGTGGCCCGCGGTGAGCGAGGCCCGTACGGGAAGGTCGAGCAGGTGAGGCATCAGAAGTATCCATCGGTACGTGTGGCTCCGCGTTCCGGCGAAGGCGGAGACGGAACCAGGGCCTCGGCCGCCGACGGCTGGTCGATGGCTTCGGTGAACAGATGACGACGTGCGTGCCGGGGCGCCGCAGCGCCGGCAGGTCCGGGGCGGGTTCGTGCCGCGGCTGCCGCGTCCGGGGCCGGCCGCGGCCACTAGGAGGCGGGCATGAAGACCGCCTTTGTCTCGAGGAAGCTCTCCAGGCCCTCGGGTCCTCCTTCGCGGCCGTGGCCCGACAACTTCCTGCCGCCGAACGGTACGTTCGGTGAGATCTCGAAGCCGTTGACCGCGAGATGACCGGTGTCCACCCGGAGAGCCACGTCGAAGGCGCGCTCGGCGTCCGCGCCGAACACGCTGCCGCTCAGGCCGAAGTCCGTGTCGTTGGCGAGACGGACGGCTTCGTCCACGTCCCGATAGCCCTGCACGGTCACCACGGGACCGAAGATCTCCTCTCGGGCGATCGTCATCTCCGGTGTGACATCGGTGAACACGGTGGGATCGATGTAGTATCCCCGGTCGAAGCCGGCGCTTCGTCCCCCGCCCGTGAGCAGCCGCGCCCCTTCCCGGCGTCCCGTTTCGACGTACCCGAGCACACGCTGGTACTGACGTGCGTTGAGCACCGGCCCCAGGTCGGTCGTCGGGTCCCAGGGGTCGCCCACCCGCAGCGCCCGCACGGCGGCGGTGTATGCCTCCGCTACCTCCGCCAGGCGGTGCCGGGGAGCAAGGATGCGCGTCTGGGAGAAGCAGATCTGACCGGAGAACGGCATGGTGAACGGCGTGAGCGCAGGCACCACCGTGGACAGGTCGGCGTCCTCCAGGATGATCGCGGCCGACTTGCCGCCGAGTTCGAGCGTTGTGCGGGCCATCCGCTGAGCGGCCACCTCGGCGATCCGCCGGCCGGTGGGCACGCTGCCGGTGAAACTGATCTTGTCCACCGCCGCGGACGCCACCAGCTGGGCCGACTCCTGGGTGTCCGCCGTGATGACGTTGAGGACACCCGGCGGGATGCCGGCCGCCTCGGCGGCATGCGCGATCACCAGCGCGTCCAGGGGGCTCTCGACCGGAGACTTGAGCACCACGGTGCAGCCGGCGGCAAGCGCCGCGGGGATCTTGTGGGAGAAGATGTTGAACGTGGCGTTCCAGGGCGCGATGAGCGCGGCCACTCCCACCGGCTCCCGCACGACCCGTGCGTGGCCGCGCGCGGTGGGCCGCCGTTCACGGAACGCGTACCCGTCGACGAGTTCCGCGAAGTGGTCGAAACGGCTTTCGCCGGCGTGGATGAGCCCCTGGGCGAAGCTGATCGGGGCTCCCACCTGAGCCGTCCACAGCCGCGCGAGCAGCGGGAGCCGGGTACGTATCTCGTCGGCGAAGCGCCGGAGATACCCGGCGCGCTCCGAGGCCGTCATACGGGGCCAGGGCCCCGAGTCGAAGGCGGTTCGTGCGGCTTCCACGGCGCGGTCCACCTCCGCGCCGTCCGCCAGCGGCAGGCTCAGCGTCTCCTCCTCCGAGGAGGGGGACACGAGCGTGACGCGACGGGAGGAGGCGCCGGGGACCCAGCGTCCACCGGTGTAGAAGCAGTGGAGGAGTTCATCCGGGAGGTCAACAGTGAATGCAGACATATGTGCCCATCAAGTCGTGGGGAGCAGGAGAGCTGCCGGTGATCCGGCGCCTACCGTTCCTTCGGGGTCACCTCCCATGAAAACACCCGAAATTCTGACACGTATGCCGTCTTCGTGCCCTGCCGTTCCTAGGTGTGTCAGTGCTACCCTCCTGATAGCACGTCGGTTTGAGTAAGGAATTACCTGATGGCATCGAATGTCCCTTTGGGCGAGTTCCTGCGATCCCGGCGGCTGGCCAGTGATCCGTCCCTGGCGCCCCTGCCGACCAGGGGGGTGCGCAGGGTGCCGGGACTGCGGCGGGAGGAGCTCGCCCAACTCGCCGGTGTCAGTGCCGATTACTACGCCCGTCTGGAGCAGGGCCGTCAGGTGACCGCGTCGGACGCCGTCCTGGCCTCCCTCGCGGTGGCGCTCCATCTGGACGCGACCGAGCGTCTCCATCTGTTCAACCTCGCGCACGCCTCGTCGGGTCGCGGCAGCACGGCGGCGGCCCGGTCCGCCCGGCCCGGTCTGCTGCGCCTCATGGAGGCGGTCGGCGACAGCCCGGCCGTGCTGCACGGCCGGGGCACGGACGTCCTGGCCCTCAACAAGTCCGCACGCGCGGTCATAGCGGACTTCTATGCGATACCGGCCGGGGACCGCAACGTCGTCCGCTGGTTCTTCCTGGACCGCAGTTCAGACCGGTTCGACGACTGGGACTCTGTCGCCGGTGACGTCATAGGTATGCTGCGGCTCGACCTGGGCCGGTGCCCGGACGACCCACGGCTGCAGTCGCTGGTCGAGGACATGACCATGCGAAGTCCGCTCTTTGCGGAGTTCTGGAAGAAGCAGCGGGTCGCGGCCGACGTACCGGTGCGCAAGGTGATCCGCCATCCCGTGGCGGGGGTGCTGACGTTCGACGTGGTCGGGGTATCGCCCCTGTCCGAGCCGGATCAGACCCTCTTCGTCTTCACAATGGCGAGCGGATCCCCGACCGAGAAGGCGGTCGCCCGGCTCATGGCCGGGTGGAGGCCCGGCGACACCGCGTGACGTCTGCGGGAGGGCGGTCCCACCGGCCTCTGCGTCATGGCGTCGCGACCCGGCGGAAAGCACTGCGGTATCCGAGACCGTCAGATGACGGGTGTGCCGGGTTTCGTCTGCACCGACGATGTAACCGCGTCGTGAGACGCCAGCCGCCCCATCCGTCTCCGTTCGGAGTTGAGCACGATGACCTTCCACAGCAAGGGCCGGGGGAACGCCGACCGACTTCAGGCCGTACAGCCCCTGCCCACACACCGACCCAGGGACGTCCGGGCCGGCTCGCCCGCTCTCGCCCTGGTCGGGGGCCGCGCCTCCTCCCGGACGCCGGTCGCCCTGCGGGGCCTCACCACCTCGCCCATGCCGTCCGGCGTGCGGGGCGCGCTCGTGACCTCGGTGGAAAACACCCCCCAGCACACGTTCCAGGTCTGCTGGTCGTCCCTTGGCACGCCCTCCCGCATCCCGCCGGGCCGCATCCGGCTGTCGTGGACGCCGACGGGCGAGGACGGGATGGACGTCGAGGCCCGCCTGGGCCTGCCGGGCGCCGAGGTCCTGCTCGCCCGCTGGCCGGGGCTGCGTGGCGACTGGTCGGACATCGTGCGCCCCACCGTCGCCGAGGTGATGGAACTGCACATCGCCCTCAAGCTGGCGACCTTGGTGCTGAACCGTCTCACCCGCTGAACGCCGCTCCGCCCGTCCCGAGAGAGCCGGGCGGGCGGAGCGGTTCCATGGCCGCCGGTGCCGGGGTCAGTCCCTCATGGCCCGAGCCCACGGGCAGTGAACCTTCCGGGATGGCGCCGCGTTGTCCTGATGAGGGTTTCTGCTGGTGCGTGGTGCGTGGTGCGTGGTGCGTGGTGCGACAGCAGGGCGAAGGGCAGCGTCGGCTCCTCTCTCGGTGTGGGCGGTCGTCCAGGGTTGTCGGCACCCCGGATCTGACGCCGGGGTGCCGACTGCCATGTGTGTGGGCACACCGAGGACCGGCTGCATTGCCGAACATGTCCCTCTAGCCCCAATATCCGGCAACTTAGGGTCCGGCGAGTGTCTGGCGATGCTGCTGAGGCCGTGCAACGCCCGGATCGAACACGGTCGCCGACTACATCACCGTGCTTGCTGACGCACTCGCCCAGATTCCCGGCTCCTCCCGTGCGCAGCTCCTGCTCCGCGTCGACGGAGCCGGCGCGACGCACGGCCTGCACGAACACCTCATCGGTTTGAACACCCGACGGCGCACGGTCTGCTTCACTACCGGCTGGACCATCACCGACACCGACGAACAGGACATCGCCCGCCTGCCCGAGACGGCCTGGGAAGTCTCCCTGAGCCAGGACGGCTCCCTCCAGGATGACTACGCAGTCGCGGAGTTGAGCGGCCTGAGCACACGCGAGGGCTGGAGCAAGGGGCTGAGGCTGATCGTCCGCCGGGTCAAGCCGCCCGCCGCGAACCTCGTCGCCGACCTCGACGCCTGGCTCCGCCTTCTGGCCCTGCACGACCAGGACGAGCTCGCCGACGCCGAACCCGACGCCATGCTGTAACACTCAGACGGGTATTCGCCGGCTTTCGAAAGCATGCCGGCGGGCTCGATGGCGCCTGCTCCGCGGCCGGGTGGCACGACCGACCGTCCGCGGAGCGTTCCGGACCATGAGCTTCGGTCTGGCCGTCCGTCACCGGCTCCGGGATCTGATGTCCCGGAGCCGGTGACGGAAACCCTCAGGAGGTCCGGGCAGCCCGGCGGCCGAGGTGGCCGAAGAGTGCTGCTGCGACCGATACCGCGGCGACCGTGTACGCGGTGATGCTGAGAGCGTGGCCGGAGTCCGCCGCCTGGGCGGGGAGCGCGACCTGACCGAGGAAGAGCGTGCCGATCAGGGAGACGCCGAGTACCTGGCCGAGCTGGATGAGGGTGTTCATCACGCCGCTCGCGTCGGCGGCGTCGGCGGGAGCGACCCGGCTGAGGGCCAGACCGAACAGCGGCCCGTACGCGACACCGGAGCTGACCCCGATGACACCCAGGGCCGTCTCCGCCGCCACGCCGACCTGCGCACCGTCGCGCTGCACGAACCCCAGTGCGACGTAGCCGGCCGCGGAGACGAGCAGCCCGGTCAGCGGCAGGGATGCGTGCATTCCCTTCGGCATCCGCCGCCAGTACAGGCCGCCCAGGCCGAAGCCGACGACGAGGGGCAGGAAGAGCAGTCCGGCGTGCTCGGGGGTGTAGCGCAGGGCGCCCTGGAGGTGGAGCGCGGCGGTGAACAGGCTGCCCGAGAAGGCGACCAGGACCAGGCATATGGAGACGGCGGCCGGGGCCAGCGCCGGGGACCGCAGGACACGTGTCTCGATCAGCGGGTCGCCGCCCGAGGCGGTCACCCGGCGCTCGCACACCACGAAGGCGGCGAACGCGGCCACCGAAGCGGCCAGCATGATCCAGGTCCAGGCGGGCCAGCCGGTCTCGTGGCCCAGTACCAGGGGCAGGACGAACAGGCCGAGCGCCGCGGCGAGCAGCAGCAGACCGGGGATGTCCGGCTTCCGGCCGCGTACCCCCTCGATGGTGGGCAGCAGACCCCACCCCGCGATCAGCAGGACCGCGCCGACGGGCACGTTGACGAGGAAGACCGCGCGCCAGCCGCTGCCGAAGAGGTCGGCGCTCACCAGGACACCGCCGAGAATCTGCCCCACCACGGCGCCCGCGGCTAGCACCGCGGTGTAGACCCCGAGCGCCCTGACCCGGGAAGGGCCCGTGAGCGAGTGCTGGATGAGGGACATGACCTGCGGCACCAGCAGCGCTGCGCCCGTCCCTTGCAGCAGCCGGAAGCCGATCAGCCATCCCGTGCCGGGGGCCAGTCCACAGATGAGCGACGCCACGGTGAACACGGCGGTGCCGAGCATGAAGAGCCGGCTGTAGCCGTACCGGCTGCCCAGGCGGGCGCTGGTGATCAGCAGCACGGCGTAGATGACGGTGTAGCCCGCGACGATCACCTGCAGGGCAGATCCCGACGCGTGCAGGTCGCTCTGGATCGTCCGTGCGGCGACGTTCACGATGGAGACGTCGAGGGTGGCCATGAACTGGCCGATCAGAATGACCGCGAGCAGCCATGTGGAGCCCGTCGTGGTCGGTGCCGCTTCCGCGGCCGTGGCGGGAGCGTCCCCCCGGCCGCCGGAACCGGCGGCCGCGCGGGGAGCGGCGTTCGTCATGGTGTTGTCCTGTCTTTCACGTGGTCGCTTCCGTCGTTCGGGGGATCGGTACCCCGGAGCCCGGATGCCTGTGCGGGACGAGGCGAGCACAGGCCGGTCGCCAGTCGGGCGCCGACGCCGCCGTTGGGGAACGGCGGCGCGGGTAGTGCACCCGGAGGGGGCGGGAAGCGTCAGGCCTGGTGCGAGGAGAGGCCGAACTCCTTTGCCACGAGGGCGTAGGAACGCTCACGTGCCTCGAAGTCGTGGATCATCGTGGTCAGCATCAACTCGTCCGCGCCGGTGCGCTTCTGCAGGTCCGTCAGGCCGGACCGCACCGCGTCGGGCGTGCCGTGGACGACGGTGTCGAGCCATCCGTCGAGGAACTCCCGCTGGCCCGTCGTGTACGGGAACGTCTCCGCGGTGTCGGCGGTCGGCACGGCGGACTGCTGGCCCTGCCGCGCGCGCATCATCATCAGCCCGCCCGGACGGGCCAGGCGCAGGGCCTCCGCCTCGGTCGGGGCGCAGGTGGCGTTCACCGACACCATGACGTGCGGCGCCGACAGGGTCCCGGAGGGGCGGAACGTGTCCCTGTACAGGTCGATCGCCCGAAGGGCCTGGGCGGAGTTGATGTGGAAGGCGGCAGCGAAGGGCAGTCCCAGACGTGCTGCCGTCTCCGCACCGGTCGTGCCGGATCCCAGCGTCCACACGGGAAGCTCGGGAGCCCGCGGTACCACGTGCACGTTGTCACGGTGGTAAGGGTGGCCCTCCGGGAACCCGTCGCGGCAGAAGCCCAGCAGTTCCTCCACCAGGGCCAGGAAGTCCTCGCTCTGCGTGTCGTCGCCGGCGCGGCGCAGTGCCTGGGCGACTGCGGGCAGGCCGCCCGGGTTGCGGCCGACGCCGAGGTCGATGCGTCCGGGGTTGAGGGCGTTGAGTACACCGAACTGCTCGGCCA
Source organism: Streptomyces sp. NPDC057428 (assembly GCF_042803195.1). Taxonomy (NCBI): domain Bacteria; kingdom Bacillati; phylum Actinomycetota; class Actinomycetes; order Kitasatosporales; family Streptomycetaceae; genus Streptomyces; species Streptomyces sp. NPDC057428. The sequence goes on along the minus strand of NZ_JBHVCT010000082.1, from coordinate 17,809 downwards.
CGACCAACGGCACGTGATTGGTCAGCATCACACCGCCCGAACCGAGCCGGATCGTGCTGGTAGCGCTGCCGAGGTGGGCGAGCAGCACGGCTGGGGCGGGGCTGCCCGAGGCGGGAAAGCTGTGGTGTTCCGCGACCCAGAAGCGCCGGTAGCCCCAGCGCTCCGCGGCCTGGGCCAGCGCGGTGGTCTGGCCCAGGGCGGCCGCCGACTCGGTTCCCTCGCCGACCACGGTCAGGTCGAGCACCGACAGGGGGGCAGGGCTGCTGCCGGACGGGGCCGTGCTGCTGTACATGTTCCACTCCTCGGTACTGCGGGAGAATAATCGGACCCATGGGTCCACTTATTGAGGATAAGCGGACCTTTGGGTCCGGTCAAATGTGAACGCGAGTCCGCCCCTTGCGCCGCCGACCCCCGAGGGGGCGGGTCGCCTCGGTGCGGGTACGGGCCACGGTTGCCGCCCAAAGTAAACGGACCGTATAGTCCGATAAAGTGGCCGCACCCCCCCGTCCGGCCCCTCCGGACCGGTCTTCGCACATCGTGGCCTCCCGCCACGGGCCGGGCCGGGGCGCAGCGAGCCAAAAGGGGCGTCCTCCGTGACAACCAACCCGTCGCGGGCGCGGCCGGCCTGTTGGAGTGGCTCGCGGAGTTGCCGGAAGAGGCCAAGGCTGCCGCGCTGATCCGCCCCGACGTCACTGTGCTGGATCTGCGCGTGGTCCTGTGCGGCGTGGTCCTGCAACTGACGAACGTGGCCGAGCGGGACTCCGCCCTGTGGCGCCGCTACGCCCGGCTGACCCTTCAGGCACTGCGCCCCGCCCCCCGTGGCCCGGCGTCCTCCCGGACAGATGAACGAATCGACAATTCGGTCGTCATGTGACGTATGACGCAGAATCGGGCCGTACGCACACTGGATGTGCAAGAACAGTTGGCACCACCGGTCGGCGGCCGCTTTCTGCGAAGAAGGACTCTCAAGGCCGTCAACCCACCCGGAAGGGCAGCCTCATGGCCACCGAATGCTCATGGCTCATAGGATTCGAGTTCCGCACAGCAAGCGGCCGGATCGTGCACCACTTCTACCTCGTCTCCGGAACCCCCGACCCCGAACTCGCCCGCACCATGGCGCTGGAAAGGGCCGACGCCCCCGGCGAACGCGCCGCGCGCGGCGGACTGTGCGTGGACGGCGACCGTGCCGACACCCGCCGGCTGGTCTGCGACCCTCTGGGCGTTCGGCGCCTGTCAGCCCCGAGCGGATTCTGACAGGCGTCGACGCGCACCACGAGGCCCGCTCGGTTCTCGTCCGACGGGTGAACTCTTCGAGGGTTCCCGTCCGTCTGCCGGATGTGTCCAGTCGATATTCTCCCGCCGCAGCGCGGGACACCGAACCGCAGGTGGCTTCCGGCAGCCGGCTCACCCACGGCCGGCTCCACCTGCTGCTCTCGCTCATCTCCCTGGTCGTCGTACTGGTCTCGGTCAACAGGAAGCACGGCGCCACACTCGCCCCCGTCGCGGACAACGGGTTCCTGCGCTGGGTGGAGCTCAACAACATGGTGCTCGGACTGTGCACCGTCGTCCTCTACCACCGGGTCGCCGTCCACCTGACGAACGCCGCGCCACGCCCACGGCGCGGGAGCGATGCCGCGCTCGGCATCTTCTTCGTGGTCGGCGCGTACCTGTACGCACTGAGCCTGGGTGACCACGAGATCACCAACTACCTGCACGGGCGGTTCTGTTCCGCCACCTCGTCCGCGCAGTGTCGCGTCGTCGCCTTCAACGACGACGTCTTCTCCGACCTGCTCTTCCTCGCCGGATTCACCGCTCTCAATGTGACGATCATGCTGACTCAGGTCCTTCACCCGTCCACGCGCCCACTGCGACCGCTGGACAACGGTCTGATCGTCGTCAACGCCCTCTTCGTCGGTGCCGCCATCACGGCCAACCTGGCCTTCGAGAAAGCGGGCTTCGACCCGTTCGTGGTCGCGGCGACGGCCGTACTCGCGGTGATCCTGCTGGCACGTGCGCCGCGCCAGCCGATGCTGCGCTACTACGCTGTCGCGTACACCGGCGGAGTCGTGGCGACGGCCCTCGCCACAGCCCTGTGACCGACCGCACCACCCAGGCCGCTGTTCGGGGAACGGCCCCGGACCGCTCCCCGGTCGACAACGGCTCCGGCCGCATGGCGGTCAGCCCGTCACCGTGGCGGATCACCGCAGTGGCGGCTCACTCCCGGCTCCACCGGCTCCACCGGCTCCACGGTCACGGCCACCGGCTGCACCGCCCTGGCCGGTGCCACACCGGCGTGCCGCCGGTGCGGGGCCGGTCGCGGCGCGTGGGCCGGGGGCCGGCGGAGTCGGTCCGGTGGCGCCGCGTGCTCCCTCACAGAGCTGTCGCCCGACCTGCCCACCCCCGTTCGGCGCGGCCTGGTGCCGAGCGTCTCGCAACCGCTCAGTCATATGACGTACCCCCTTTTGAAGCTCCGCGTGCAGAGTGGAGGGAGGCGGGCATGGTTCCTGCGGGGCTTCCTTCTCACGGCGGCCGTACCCTCAACCGATCAGCTCGAGAGGGATACCGGATGTACGACGCCTCACACGGCCACCCGGACATGCACTGGCCATCCGGGTTCACGCCGAAGAGTGCTCACAGTTTCTGCCAGGCGCGGGCCGTCATCAGTTCGACACCCGACCGGGTCTTCGCGCTGCTCACCGATATGGTCCGCTGGCCGGACTGGGTCCCGGGCATCACGAAGATGCGACCCGGTGCCCATGCAGGCGCGTTCGAGGTCGAGCTCGAGGAGCACTGGTTCGAGGTCATCATCGGTGAGCACGAGCCGCCCTGCCGACTCGGCTGGTCGGGAATCGGCGCCGGTGTTCAGCTGTACCAGGCGTGGCTGATCACGGAGGCCGGGGACAAGACCCGCGTCGTGACCGAGGCCGTCGTGCGCGGCCCCGCCGCCAGGAGCAGCGGCACCCTGTCCCCCGCCTGGGCGGAGCGCCTGAACGCCCGGTGGCTCGCCCGGCTCAAGCGACTCGCCGAGACCGCGTCGGAAGCCCCGACAGCCTAATGGGAGCTACGGAATCGGGGATTGCTCGGTCCCGTAGCCGCCAGCAGGTGAGCATTCATGCCGCCGGGACTTCGAGTTCTGCTGTTGCTGCTGATCGGTGATGACTGGGCCGAGGACCACCATGATGTCGAGCTCCAGGACGAGACCGGCCGGGAACTGGTCACGGTGGTCGGGATCGAGACGGACCGCGGCTCCTGGGTGCAGGCTCTGACCGCCTCCGGCTACCAGGTGTTCGCGATCAACCCCCGACAGGTCAACCGGTTCAAGGAGCGATATGCCTCCTCCGGAGCCAAGAGCGACGCGCACGCACTGGCCGACATGGTCCGTATCTACCGGGCCCAGCTGCGGCCGGTGGCCGGGGACAGCGAGGTGGCCCAGGCCGTCAAGGTTGTCGCCCGCGCCCACCAGACCCTGATCTGGGAACGCACCCGCACCTTCCAGCGGCGGCGTTCCACGCTGCGGGAGTACTTCCCCGCCGCCCTGGCCGCCTACGCGGACCTGACCCTGACCAGCACGGACGCGATGGAACTGCTGGTCAAAGCGCCCACTCCCGCAGCCGGGGCGAAGCTGACCCGCACCCAGGTCACCGCCGTCCTGACCCGCCACCGCCGTTACAATCGGGATGCGAAAGCGGCCACCACCCAGGCCGCGCTGCGTGAGCCGCAGCTTGGCCTGCCTGAGCCGGTCACCGCCGCTACCGACCTGGGTGTGTCCAGTAAACGGCTGATCCCTCTTCTGGTGGGTTCAGTTGGTGGCCGGAGTGAGCCGGCCTTCGAAGGTGATCTGGAAGGCGTTCAGCGGTGCCTTCCAGCGCATGGTCCACTTCTTGCGTCCCTTGCCGGACCGTCTTGGCCCGAGTGCCTTTGCGGGAGTTACCACGACGGCATTCGTTCTACCCCGTCAAGTGACGTATACCTGCGGTTGCCGCGCGGAGAAGAGTGGGAGGCGTCGAGTCCGCACCACGGAAGGAAGTACTCGTCATGGACGGTCGCCGAACCGATGCCCAGGCCCGGCAGGACACGCCCTCGGATCCGCCGCTGCTGTCCCTGAGCATCCACCGGGTGCTGGACGGATTCGTCCGGCACCCCATGAGTGCGGAGTTCCGGTACGATCCGGCCTCCCCTCTGATCGTGTCTCTGAAACTCATGGTCGAGCAGGGAGCGAGTGTGACCTGGCGCATCAGCCGAGAGCTGCTCCGCAAGGGTCTGCACTCAGTGAGCGGCAGCGGGGACGTGCGGGTGTGGCCCGCCCGTGCCGGCGGCTGCGACACGGCGTGGCTGCTGCTCGACGGCCGCGACATGAGCGCCCTGTTCGAGCTGCCGGTCCCGCCGATAGAGGCATGGCTGGAGGAGACCTACCTGGTCACGCCGCCCGAGGCCGAGATGGACGGGCTGGACTGGGACGCGTTTCTTGCAGAGGTGCTGGACGTCCCGGGGCCGCCCACCGACTCGCACTGTTGAACGGGGCTTCCGGCACGCCCCTTCACCGACTGGTGATGTCGGGCCGTGTGAGGGCGAAGAGACATGGCGCGGGTCCCCGCCCGGCTCCCGTCCGCCTCGGTCTTCGGGGACGCGAAGACTTGTCGGTACGCGTGGAGGCCGGGCGCCGCGAGGCCCGGTCGGCCTCTGTCGGTGTGGGGCAGGCCGGTCGCGCCGGACTTCCGCAGGTGCACCAGCAGTCCGATGAACCCCGCGAAAAACCCGCTCGCCAGTCCGGTGATCGCGTGATTCACCGTGTTGGCCACCTCATCTGAGCGTACCCGCGAACAGAGCGCCGACGGCGCGGCACACCTTGTGCCAATGATCACGCGCCAAACGGACTGTGCTGACTGCGAGTTGGGGCAGATAGGTGTGCGTGTGTGTTTTAAGGCGGCCGAAACCGGACGGTGTTCGGCCGGCCGGTCACCGTCGGCTTGTACGGATGCTGGTGCCGACCGGCACCCTGGTATGCCGGTCGGGACACGGGATCGTGCCCCGTGAGGATCGTGCTGTGCCGCCCCGGGGCGGCCGAGGGGCCGGAAGTGGCGGAGCCGTGCCCACCGGACCAGGCCATGTGTGTGATGGAGACCCGAGCCCTCTCAGGGTGTCTCCCAAGCATCAGTTGGCGGACACCTTTAGTGCACACTTGTCCTATCATGTGGCACACCTGCGTCGATACGCAGCGGGGGTGGGAAAAGTGCTTCGAGATTCGCGGGCAGGGAGATCGGTATGACGACCACACGGAACGGTGCGACGCGACGGGGTGGGAGCGGAGGTGTGCGGCGACTCACGGTGAGCGCCGCGGTGCTGGCCGCGTGTGCGGTGGGGCTGACCGCGTGTGGTGACGGTGGCAGGGGAGGCGGCGGTACTGAGGGGGCCGCGACGGACGCACCGGTGGCATCCCTCCCGGCGTCGGCGGCACCCGGCGCCACGGACGGGCCCGGCAGCGGATCGGCCCCGTCTCCCGGAGCCGCGACGGGACGGGGCGGCAAGAGTGACGCCCCCGGCCCGGGTACGTCGGGCTCCGACGCCTCCCGGCGATGCGTGGCCGCGAACCTGGCACCGGCACTCGTGTCCAACGGCCAGGAGATGAACAGCGAGTACTTCGATCTGAGGCTCAGGAACAAGGGATCCGGAGCGTGCGTCCTCCAGGGTTACCCGGGTGTGTCGCTCGCAGACGCGCAGGGCCGTCGGATCGGGGAGCCCGCAGCCCGCGGCAGCGATGGAGGCGCCGCGGGCCGTTCGGTGACCCTGAAGCCGGGGCAGAGTGCTCACGCCGTGGTGAAGACCGCCGGCGAGGGCATCAGTGAGGGTGACTGCTGGGCCGCAGCCGCGTCGGTGATCGTCTATCCGCCGGGATCGAAGGAGTCCGTGGCGACGGACGGCCTGGACGGGCTGCGGGTGTGCGGGGACGTCTTCACGGTGGGCCCGGTGACGGACACGGCGCCCCTGGCGGGTGGCTGACCGGCTGTGCCGCGCTCCGGCGCAGGCGCGGCCTGCGCGATGACTCGCGCCGTCACTGCCTTGACGGGTGATTGCGCCTGGATAGTCTGGCCGCATCGGCTCGACAGGTATGCATCATCTGTTTCGCCGGCCGGACGGAGGGTGTCGTGAGCAAAGGCAATGCGGTGAGCAGGGCGGCCGCCCTCGTGGGGGGTGGCGCCCTGCTGCTGACCGGCCTCGCGCTGCTGGTGCTGCCCGGCCCAGGCCTGCTCCTCGTCCTGGCCGGTCTTCTGGTTCTCTCGCGTCAGTTCCCCTCTCTGACCCGTTACGTCGATCCTGTGCAGGGGCGGGCCCTGCGCGCGGCCGCGGACAGTGTCGCGTCGCCGCTGCGGATCGCCGCCTCCGTCCTGACCGGCCTGGCTCTCCTGGCCGCCGGTCTGGTGTGGGGACTGGAGCCACGGCTGCCCTTCGGCGGCTGGCCCACGGGAGTCGGTCTCATCGTGTCGAGCCTGGTGCTCTTCGCCCTGCTGGTGTGGAGTTACCGCGAATCCAGGCCGGACGGGGGCGGGCGCGGGCGCTCCTAGTGGACGCGGGCGCTCCAGCACCCAGCCGCACGTAGAGAGGGCCGATTCGGTCAACGGCGGCCTGGCGACCCGGCCGTGCTCGTCGGCGTAGAACCGGACCAGGGGCGCAGCAGCAGGCCGCCCGGACGGTATCCGGTGAGGAATCGTGCGTCCGTCAGCTCCCCGAAGACGGCTGGACTTCTGCTCGGGCCGGTCAGGCGTGGTACGTCCGAATCGCGTCGTCGCGACGGGGCAGCCCGAGCAGGTTCCGGGCGCGGGGATCCTGGGACCGTGCGGGGGATCCCGCCCCTGATCAGGCACAAAGCGTAGGGCTCCCCCTATGGTCCGTCGCGCGGCGCACGGGCATGCTGGGAGCATGTGCATCAACATCGTCGTCGTCGACGACGATCCCGGGTTTCGCCGTATCGCCACGGCGTTGCTGACAGCACGGGGTCTGCGGGTGGTGGCGGAGTCCGGGGACGGCGCCTCGGCCCTGGCCGCGGTGCGGGCGCACCGCCCGCACGGGCTGCTGCTCGATCTGCATCTGCCCGACCTGGACGGGCCGGCCGTCGCGCGGCTGCTCATGGAGGAGGAGCGTCCGCCGAGGATCGTGCTGACCTCCACCGACAAGTCGTACTGGTCGCAGGAGGAGCTGGAACAGGCGGGCATCGAGTTCTTCATCGCCAAGGACAGGCTGGTCGACGCCGACCTGCGGCGCATCTTCGGCCCCGCGGGGGCCTGACGGCGGCCTGCGGTACGGAGCCCCCGGTCTCGTGTGCCGTTCCTACTGGCCGAGGTAGCGCAGCACCGCCGTCACTCGCCGGTGCTGACCGGACGACGACTGGCTGAGCCCCAGCTTCAGGAAAATGCCGGTCACATGCCGTTCCACGGCCGCGACGCTCACGAACAGCCGCTCGGAGACTCCCGTGTTGGAGTGCCCCTCGGCCATCAGCCCCAGGACCTCCCGCTCCTTCGAGGTGAGCGCGGCCAGCGGGTCCTCCGGACGCTTGCGTCCCAGCAGGGCCGAGATCACGTCGGGGTCGAGGGCCGAGCCGCGCGCGACGACCCGTTCGACGGCGTCGGTGAGGACCTGCGGATTCGCCACCTTCTCCTTGAGGAGATAGCCCACCCCGCTCGGATCGTCTCCCACAAGGTCGAGCGCGTAGGAGGCGTCCAGGAACTGGGAGAGGACTATGACGGCGGTCTGCGGCTGGGCGGCGCGGATCTCCTGTGCAGCACGCAGTCCGTCGGCCTCCAGGCCCGGCGGCATCCGGATGTCGGTGATCACCACGTCGGGCCGGTGTTTCCGGGCCGCGCCGATGAGGTCCGTCGCGTTGTCGACGGCGGCGGCAACGTCGATGCCGGCCCTGCGAAGTATGGCTACGATGCCTTCGCGCACGATCGTCTGGTCCTCGCCGAGCACCGCGCGCAGTGGTTGGCTCATGCCTGCATCCTAGCTCGTTGCTCGTCACACGTATGTGGCCGAGAAGTGTGACGTGAAGTGGATGCGCACGCTCCGGTCGCCCGCACGTCACATGCCGCCACAGCCGAACGGGCGCCCCGGTCCGTGGGGCAGACCCTACAGAGCCGAGGGGACGACCCGAGAGGTGTCTAGGGAACGCACGACAGACTGTGCCGCCGCCCGCGCCGAGACTGGGGCGTACGGGCCGATGCCGACCGGCCGGCAGAGTACCTAGGAGATCACGATGAATCAGTGCGACCTCACGATGGACATCGCTCGCTGGCTGTCCCCCGAACTCGCCTTCACAGTGTCCTGCGAGTTCTCGTACGCCGATCAGGACCCGTTCGCCGTCACACTGGTCCTCGACGCCGACGGGGTCCGGCCGGTACGCTGGGTCCTGTCCAGAGATCTGCTGGCCGACGGGCTGACCGCCCGCTCGGGCACGGGCGACGTGATGGTCTGGCCGGTCCACGACCTCCCCGACGGCGAGACGTCCTCCTTCTGCCTTCGACTGGTGAACACCCACGCGGTGGTGTTCGAGATAGCTGCCGAACCGGTCGCGCAGTGGCTCGCCCGCACATACACCATGGTGCCGCGAGGCACCGAGATGGACGGAGCGGACTGGGACGAGCTGTTGCAGTTCGCCGACTGAGGAGCCCGCGCCGGAGGCGAAGACCCCAGGACCGGTGGCGTTCCGCCAGGTTTCCCGTGCATCGGTCGGCCGCTGATCGGCACCCGTGCGAATCTGATGTCTCACACTCCAGAGAGGGCAGTCCTCGATGCTGGGCATGGTCGTCTGGGATCTCCGCACCTGCGCTTCGACACGGGAGCGGTAGCGACCGGCTGTCAGTGCCGAGACCACGTCGCTGTGGCAGCTGACCCACGCACCATGACCCGCACGCGACGCGGTCCACGGCCTGTGCGCCGTACCGCTCGGGTCCTGGCGGCGCACCGGCACCGCCCGCCCGCGCGTACCCGGAAGCAGTGTCCAGGGCCCTTTCGCCGCAGGGTCCTGGGACCACGGCGCGCGATCGGCCGGTCGGCGGAAGCGCTCGCAGACCACAGCGGGGCATCGCCCGCTTCACCGCACGGAGCTCCTGCGCCCTGCGCTGCTCAGCCGTCCTGGGACGGAAGGACGACCGCCTCCGCCTTGGCCCGCGTCTCCTCGCCGCGTGCGACGCGGACGGTCAACAGCTCGGCCGCCTGGATCCACTCCGTCCGCCCCTGCGCGCTGTCTCCCGTCGCCGGCCGAGCCGTCGCCAGGTGGTCCAGCACCTCGGCCTGGCCGTAGTCGTCAGCGATCTCCGCGTAGAGCTTCTGCGCCTTCGAACAGCCGGTGACCGCGGCGCCGGCATGGCCAGGCCATGCGGGGCGTAGCCGATGGTGTCCCAGGTCGTCGCCTCGGTGCGCAGGTCCCCGCTTTCGCGCAGCAGGGGGAGCGCCTCCTCGCACCTGGCGGTGGCCTCCCGGTGCTCGCCGAGCAGGGCAAGCATCCAGCCCACGGCGCTGAGGCTGCGGGCGACAGTGGGGCGGCGGCCGATTGTACGGGCGATCGCCAGGCTGCTCTGAACGTTCGTGTCCGTGCCCGATGCGGTGCCCGACCTCGTGATTGATGATCAGAACGCGGTAGTCCGCCGACTTGCCGGAGAACAGGGATGTCCTGGGCCGGGACAGCCGGCGCCGGCCATGATGCAGCAGATCGACGGACTGCACGGCTGCAGGGCCAATGCGTGGCCGTACGACGCGAACGGGACCTGTCTCGGCGGCCCCAAGGTGCCCTGACCGCGCTGACGGGTCACCGGGGCCGTCGCCGGCCACGGTGACCCGCCGGGTACGTCAGCCGCCCGGCGCCGAGCGGCCGTGGCTCGGTGCCGTGGCGCGCGCGATCACCGTCACGGCCGTCCCCGCTCAAAGGACTCCAGGACTCACAGGACAGCATTCTCCGCGGCACCCGGGAAGTCGGTGCTAAGGGCGACGTCCCTGCCGGCGTCGAACTCGGCGCGAAGCTGGTCGAGCTTGACGCCGATGCGGCGCTGGGCGTCGCTGCCCAGCACGATCCAGTGGCGGGGCTCCGACGAGGTGACGGCGTCGTGGATTGCCTGTGCGGCCCTGTCCGGGTCGCCGGGGAACATCTCGGGAGTGAGGCTGCCCATCATGCCGCGGAACGCCCCTGCGGTGGCCGCGTAGTCGTCGATCGCCGGTCCGGAGGCCCTGGTCCGGTTCTCGATGCCGGTACGGAACGAACCGGGCTGGATGATCATGGCGTGCAGACCGAGAGGCTCGATCTCCTGCCACAGTGCCTCGGTGAAGCCCTCCAGCGCGAACTTGCTGGACGAGTAGTAGCCGTTTGCGGGAAGACTGGCCAGGCCGTCCATGGAGGACACGTTGACGACGATGCCACTGCCCCGCTGGCGCATGCCGGGCAGCACCGCCCGGGTGAGGGCGACCGCGCCGAAGAAGTTGACCTCGAAGAGCCTGCGGTAGTCGACCTCCTCCTGCTCCTCGAGCGCCCCGATGAAGTCGATCGCCGCGTTGTTGACAAGAACGTCGATGCCACCGAAGCGCTCCACCGCTGCGCGGACGCCCTCCTTGCGCTGCTGGGGGTCGGTGACGTCGAGGGGGACTGCCAGGGCCGTCTCCGGGTAGCGGGCGGCCAGTTCGGAGGTGGCGCGGGTCGAGCTGGCGGTCGCGACCACCTGGTCGCCCTGTGCCAGCACGTACTCGGCGAGGGCCTTGCCCAGGCCGCTGGAAGCTCCGGTGATGAGCCAGGTCTTGCGGTTCATGAAGTACTCCTAGGTGTGACGAGAAGGTGTTGCTGAAGGTCTCTCAGGTGTGGCAGGGGGCCGACACACGGGCTGCCGCAGGACGTGCACGGGTGCACAGGGGGCGTGCTTGGGCGTGTCGCTGCTACGGCTCTGCCGGGAAGTCCGCCGAGCCGCTCGCGGTGGCCCACTTCTCCGTCTCGGCGGTGCGTGCCCGGCCCGCTTCGAGCGCCATTTCCACGGCCTGTGCCCCGAGCAGGAGCCGGCGCGGCGGGTCGTCATGGTTGACGACGTCGAGGATGACCTTCGCCGCGCGGACCGGGTCTCCGGGCTGGACGCCGTTGTTCTCCTCGCGGTAGCGGTTGATGGCGCCCACGGTCTCCTCGTAGTCCGGCCCCACGGGATGCAGTTGCATCGAGGAGCCCTGCCAGTCCGTGCGGAATGCGCCGGGTTCGACGATGACGACCTTGACGCCGAAGGGCGCGACCTCGCCGGCCAGGACCTCGGAGAACCCCTCGACGGCGAACTTCGCGCTCTGGTAAGCACCCATGCCTGGGGTGCCGCCCACCCGGCCGCCGAGGGAGGAGAACTGCACGAACGTCCCCGTGCGCTGGGCGCGCAGGACCGGCAGTGCGGCCCGGGTGACGTTGACGACTCCGAAGAAGTTGGCCTCGAACTGGGCGCGGAAGTCGTCCTCGGCCATCTCCTCGATCGGCGCGCTGTTGGCGTACCCGGCGTTGTTCACGACGACGTCCAGGCGCCCGAAGGCGTCGACGGAGGCGCGCACCGCGTCGCGGGCCGCCGCGGCGTCGGTGACGTCGAGCGCCACCGCGCGGACCTGGTCCCCGTATCGGGAGACGAGGTCGTCGAGCTGCTCCGGACGCCGAGCGGTGGCCACCAGCCGGTCACCCGATTCCAGTACCGTCTCCGCGAGACCGCGTCCGAAGCCCCGTGAGGCACCGGTGATCAGCCAAACCTTGTCCATATTTGCACCTTTTCGCATAGTTTGTGCCGAATTTAGGGTTCTATACCCCATTTGCCTCTTTGAGGCTCGTGCGTCTGTGGCGACCAGTGTGTCGTCGTGAAACGTGTGCAGCTGGCTTGCGCTCGCTCCACCAGGTTGCTACGACTTCCTTGCCACCGCGTCTGTCACATGACTGAGGTGTTTTCGTAGGCCGGGAGGCCGCCGAATACACGGGGATGGGCGGACACTCACCGTCATGTGACTGATGTGTCATGATCTGTCCCCGTCGCAGGCTGGTATCGGCGGGTCCCCCCCGGGGCGGCGGCCCACCGACACCCCGTGGTGACCTGCGCCGCGCGCTCAGCAGACGCGCCTCGAGCCAAAGTGGGAAGGCAAACGGCAGCGAGTACGACAAGGAGGATCGGCGTGATACCGGTCGAGACACGTTCGTTGAAGAGCAGCAACCCGGTTCTGTCCCCGAGGGTGCTGGGCCGTCATGGCGGGCGGAAGACGGCGGCCAGGACTCCACTGCCGCTGGTCGGGGTGACCGTCTCCCCGGATCTCCATTTCCCGGCAGAGGACACGGGCCTGACACCGGAGACCGGCCCGTCCCTTCTCCCGCATCAGGTCGGTGATCTTCTGCTGATGGGCCCTGTCATGGCCCGCGCCGCGGCGGCGTTCGCCCTCACGGGACTGACGGCCGTACTGTCCTGGCTGGTTCCGCCCGTCGCCCCGACGAGCACCGCCGCTTCGTACGGCGTCGCCACCGGCGCGGGTCTGACCGCCACCGTCCTGGTCATCATCCAGTGCCGCACCGGCCGGCCCTCGCCCGTACTGACCCTGGCCTTCGCCCTGGCCCAGGGAGCCTTCCTCGGTGTGCTCTCCGACACCGTCTCGACGCACGTCACACCCGGCATCTTCGTCCAGTTCGTCCTCGGCACCCTGTCCGCCTCCGCCGGTGTCCTCGCCGCCTACGCGATGCGCTGGATCCGGGTGAGCGGCCGCACCTACGGCTTCCTCGCCGCCGCCGTACTGGGCCTGAACATCCTCGTCGCCGTCGATCTCACGCTGTCGGCCGCCACCGGCCTTACCGTTCCCGGCTTCCAGCACCGCCTCCTGGGCGCCGGCGTCGGCCTCGCCGGCCTCCTCGCCGGCACCTGCTTCCTCTCCCTCCACCTGCGCCGCATCGAACACGAAGTCACCCGCGGCACACCGCGCAGCCAGTCCTGGACCGCCGCCTTCGGACTTGCCCTCACCCTCACCTGGCTCTACATCGAGACCGTCCGCCTCCTCACCCTCGTCACACCCGACGACCTCTACTGACCAGGCCATCGGGCCGGTGGCCCACAATCCGAAAGAAGCAGGCATGGTGTTCGCACGTGGATTCGCGGCCGGGGCGAGGGACCGCCTGGTGGCTTCCGACCCCGGGTTGCACCGCCTTCACCAGGCGCTCTCGGCGGGCGTGGCGATCTCCACGACCATCGGCCTGCAGCACGTCTACAGCCGCGCTGTCGGGGCCCGGGCCCAGGACGCGTTGGTAGCCACGCTGCTGGGGGCCGTCGTCGCCCTCACCGGGTGGGCGGCGCTCGGGGAGCCCCGTCCGTGGCCGAAGGTGCGTACCGCGGTCTTCTTCCCGGTCGCGATCCTGGCCGGGATGCTGCCGAGCGCCGCCGTCGCCGGGCACTCCGGTGCCACGCTCGGCGTCCTGGTCGTCCTGCTCTTCCTGACCGTCTACATTCGACGTTTCGGGCCCGCCTTCTCCTTCTACGGCACGATGGTGTGGATCGGATTCGTGTTCACGGCGTTCCTCCGGCTCACGGTTGCCGAGATACCCTCGCTGCTCCTCACGGTCGCGATCAGCTCCGCCTGGGTGCTCCTGCTGTCGCTGACGGTGCTGCGGGTCAGGCCGGCCCGCACGCTCAGGCGGGTGCAGCAGGCGTTCGGGGCCCGCGCGCGGGCGGTGGCAGGGGCCTGCTCGGAACTCCTGAGGTCACCTGCGGACGACACGGAGAGCCATCTGATCCGACTGCGTTCGCGTCAGTTGAGGCTGGCCGAGACCGCGCTGGTGATCGACGCCTGGTCCGCGACCACCGGTGCGCTGCCCGGGGGCTGGAGCGCGTCCGCCCTGCGCCGGCGCACGCTGGAGGCCCACCTCGTCGTCGACGATCTCGCCACCGCCGCCGCAGCGCTGAGCATGCCCGGTGACGACGAGGCCCGGACCGCCGCGGACATCGCGCGACACCTGGCCCGCAACGAGTACCCGGCGGCCCGTCGGCGCGCCGCGCAGGTGTGCGCGGCGGCCCGGACGCCGGCCGGCGCGCGTTCCTCCCCGCTCCTGCTGCGCTTCGCCGAGGCCGCCCTGGCCTTCACCGATTTCGCGGCCTGGGAACGCACCCCGCCCCGGACCGACGACGTCCCCGACTTCTCCCCGGCCGCCGCCCTGGTACTCGGAGGGCTTCCCGGTTCGTCCGCCGTGGCGCGCGGCGTCGAGGCCCGGGGCGGCTGGGCCCGGCTGCGCGGCCTTTCGCAGCCGAGCCGGCAGGCTCTCCAGGTAGCCGTGGCCGGAGCCCTGGCGATCGTCCTCGGGCGCCTGCTGTCCCCGGACCACTACTACTGGGCGGTGGCCGCCGCGCTGCTGGCCTTTGCCGGGACCGCGACCAGCGCCGAGTCCGTCACCAAGGCCGGCAGCGCCGTCGTCGGCACCCTCCTGGGTCTGGGCGTCGGTGTCTCAGTCGCCGAACTGGCCGCGGGACACACGGCCGCGGTCCTCGTCGTGATCGTCGTGAGCCTCGTACTCAGCCTCTATCTGGCCCAACTCTCCTACGCCTTCACCGCCTTGTTCACCACCACGGCGATCGTCCAGCTCTACACCCTGCTGCACGAGCTGTCCCGGCACCTCCTTCTCCTGCGGCTGGAGGAGACGGCGCTGGGCGCGGCGATCGGTGCTCTCGTCGCCCTGCTGTTCCTGCGGACCGGCACGCGCGACACCGTCCGGGCCGCCCGCGGCCGGTACTTCGACGCGGTGGCGGACGTGCTGCGCGGCCTGACGGAACCGGGCCTGGACGGGGCGCCCTCTCCTGGCACACCGGAACTCGACGCGCGGCTGCGCACCCTCGACCTGCGTACCCATCAACTAGCCCTCGTCGCGAACCCGTTGACGATCCCGATCGGCTACCCCGTCGTCAGGCACAACGGCCCGAGGCGCGGACGCTACCGCATGGCCCTCCATACGAGTCTGAGCCTGCGGGTCCGCACCGTGGCCGCCACCGTGGAGTACGACGCGGACCCGTTCCGGCCCGGCCTCGTGCGGGCGATCGGGACCCTCGCCGACGCGGCCGAGGCGCTGGGCGCGACGCCACCGGACTCCGCCCGGCCGCCGGACGACGTCTCCCGCCTCCTCGCCGAGGCGGAGGACGCGCTGTGGTCCGAGTCCCTGTCAGGACCGCCCGACGCCGCTGTCCGGGCACTCATCGGCATGGCGCAGCTGCTCGGTCGACTCGCGAGCCTGTCCTCCCAGGTCCGGGCGCCAGGGCCCGGACGACGGGCCCGCACCACGGCTGAGGCCGAGGCTGAGGCTGAGGCTGAGGCTGAGGCCGGAGGGCTGCGGAATGAAGTGCCGCCCGGCTGTGACGCTTCTCTTCGCCGCTGATTCGGCAAAAGGCCAGTGGTCCTTTATGGTGGAGTCGTAAAGTTCCACTGGCCTCTTATGGGCCGGTCGCTGGTGCGACCGCGAGACGGAAGGGTTCAGAGATGAACGACGACACCACGCCCACGGACGAAGGTCTCGAGCCGGCGCGAGTGGCCCGCACGCCGCTGGGCGGCTCGGGCCTGTCGGTGCGGCCGGTCGGTCTCGGCCTCATGGGGATGTCGCAGTTCTACGGCACGGCCGACCCCGACGCCTCGGTCGCCACCATCCGCGACGCGATCGATCTGGGGGTGGAACTCCTCGACACCTCGGACTACTACGGGGCGAGCAGTGCTACGCCGGGCCGCCCCGTCGCGGGTTTCGGGCACAACGAGGAACTGCTGGGCAAGGCCCTGCGGGGCCGCCGGGACCAGGCCGTCGTGGCGACCAAGTTCTCCGCCCGCCCGACCCCGGAGGGCCGCAGCTTCTTCGACGGACGCCCCGAGTACGTCAAGGAGGCGTGCGAGGCCAGCCTCCGGCGCCTGGGAACGGACCGGATCGACCTGTACTACTACCACCGGCTGGACCCCGATGTGCCCGTCGAGGAGACCATGGGCGCCATGGCGGAACTCGTCGCCGAGGGCAAGGTCCGGGCGCTCGGCCTGAGCGAGGTCACCCCGGAGATCCTGCGCCGCGCCCACGCGGTCCACCCCGTCGCCGCCCTCCAGAGCGAGTACTCGCTGTGGGAGCGCGGTGTCGAGGCCGAGGTGCTGCCGGAGTGCCGGCGCCTGGGCATCACGCTGGTGCCCTACAGCCCTCTGGGCCGCGGCATGCTCACCGGTGCCTTCCGGCGGGGAGCCGAGTTCGGTCCCGACGACTTCCGGTCCACGCTGCCCAAGTTCCAGGGCGAGAACTTCGAGCACAACCGGCGCCTGGTCGACGCGCTCGAGGAGTTCGCCGCGGACACCGGCCGCACGGCCGGCCAGATCGCCCTCGCCTGGCTGCTGGCCCAGCACCACGACATCGTTCCGATCCCCGGCTCCCGGCGCCCGGCCAACGTCCGCGCGAACCTCGCGGCCACCTCGGTCCGGATCAGCGCCGACGACGTGGCGCACCTGGGCGCTCTCTTCGACACCGCACACGTCAGGGGCGGCCGGTACGGCGACCTCCACGTCCTTCCCCGCGACACCGAGGACTGAAGGCAACAGGCACGTCGCAACGAACTCCAGCCCGGCCTCATCCCGGTGCCCCGCCAGCAGGGCAACCCCGAGGAGGTCGCGAAGACCGCCGAGCCCATCCCGGCCCGCCGGCTCGGCACCGGTGTGGAGGTGGCCAAGGCCGTCGCCGTGCTGCTCTCCGACGAGGCCTCCTACATCACCGGTGCCCACCTCGCGGTCGACGGCGGATTCCTCATCTGACCCCACACCGCCATTTCCCACACACGAGCAATCGTCAAGAGAAACCGAGGAAACGTCATGAGCAAGACCTGGCTGATCACGGGAAGCTCGCGCGGACTGGGCCGTACCCTCGCCGAGGCGGTCCTCGAAGCAGGCCACAACCTGGTGGCCACCGCGCGGCGCACCGAGTCCCTGACCGACCTCGCCGACAAGTACGGGGACCGCGTCCGCCTCGTCACCCTGGATGTGACCGACCCTGCCGCCGCGAGGCTGGCCGTCGACGCGGCCGTCGAGGCGTTCGGACGCCTGGACGTCCTGGTGAACAACGCCGGCTACGCGGACATGGCCGCGATCGAGGACGCGTCGGAGGCCGACTTCCGCGCCCAGGTCGAGGCGAACCTGTTCGGCGTCGTCAACGTCACCCGGGCCGCCCTTCCGGTCCTGCGTGAGCAGGGCGCCGGTCACATCATCCAGATCTCCTCCGTCGGGGGGCGTGTGGGCGTTCCCGGCCTCGGTGCCTACCAGACGGCGAAGTGGGCGGTGGGAGGCTTCTCCGAGGTGCTCGCCAAGGAAGTGGCCCACCTCGGCATCAAGGTGACGGTGGCCGAGCCGGGTGCCATGCGCACCAACTGGGCCGGCTCGTCCATGACCACGCCCCCCGTCAGCGAGCCCTACAAGTCGATCGTCGAGCCCGCCATCGCCCGCCAGCGCGAGTCCGACGGAAAGCAGACCGGTGACCCGGCCCGGGTTGCGCAGATCCTCCTCGACATCACGGATGTCCAGGACCCGCCGCTGCGTCTCCTGCTCGGCAAGGACGCGGTGGCCGTCGGCCAGTACGTGGCCGAGACCCTCGCCGAGGGGGACGCCAAGTGGCGCCACGTGAGTGAGTCCGTGTGACTTTCGGACCCGGCCACGCCGCGGTTCACCTCCCTGCCGCGGTGCCGCCCCTGCACGGGGCGGCACCGCGGCAGGGTCGGTAATGTTGCCGGGCCGGGCTCGTGTACGGACCGCGGGACGAGCTCCCTGAGAAAGCGACCGGGAATGCGACTGGGACAGCAGC
>NZ_JBHVCT010000081.1:0-27951 GCF_042803195.1 Streptomyces sp. NPDC057428 | reverse complement strand
CCTCCTCTACCGCCACGGTAGACAAGCCGCCACCCCAACCACACCCAGATCAGCGAAACCCCAGCTCAACCGTCCCTGGAAAGGATCCGCACCCTTCCTGGAAGGCCGTGGTTGCGCGGTCGACCAGGGATTCGGTCTCCGCCAGTTGCCGCTCCAGAGCAGGCTGGTGGGAGGCATCGGTGACGAAGACCGAGCAGGTCAGGCAGGCATTTCCCTTGTCGCAGTTCTGCAGTGGCGGCAGCAGACACCAGCCGTGGGGAAGGAACCGGTCGGCGCGGTTGAACAGGTGGAGGCTGTCGTGGTCGTTGTGGGAGAAGGCGAGCTGGGTGCCGTCCGCCTTGAGCTTGGCGGTGGCCAGGAAGGCCTGCTCAGCGTGCTCCTGGCGGGCAGCGATGTAGTGCATCGACATCGAGGGGGTGGCATGCCCGGCATAGCGCATCAACACATGCACAGGTAGGCCGAGTTCAGCGAGCCGGGTGAGTTTGGTGTGCCGGAACCGGTGCGTGTGGCTGAGCTTCACCGGCTTGCCCTTGCTGTCCCGAATCTGGACGACGTCGCTGAAGTTGCGCAGGGCCCGGCCATAGGTGCCCGAAGCGTAGGGCTTGGAGCCAGCGAGGTTGCTGATGCGCTGGGTGAACAGGAACCGGGGCTCGATGTTCGGGAATTGCTCACGGATCCACTGCCGCTGTTCCTCGATGACCGCGGCGACTTCGCGGTCGATGAGGATGGTGTCCGGCGCGATATCGATCTTGCTTTGGGCGTAGCGGAAACGAGCGACCTCGCCGTCTGCGTCCGTCGGCCCTTCTGCTGACGAGAGGCAGTCGAACTCGCAGATACGGACCTCGCTGGCGCGGCGACCGGTCAAGATCTGGAGCAGGATCATGCGCATGGCCTGCGGATCGCCGAAGCCTTCGGCCGAGACCTGGGTGCCGTCGCTGCGGGTGACGGTCATCTGCTGCCCGCGTGGCAGACCGATCAGAGGCAGCGCGGCGGTGATCTGCGCAAGGGCGTGATCGTCGACGTAGTGCTCGTCGTTGAGATCGTGTTGCCGGGGTGTGCGCAGGGATGCCTGGTGAAACCAGCTAGCCGCGTGTGCCTCGGTGACGCGTTGCCAAGGCGATGACGGGCCGAGAATCGAACGAGCCTCAGTCGCATTCTCTGCAACGAATGCGAACAGTTCACCGACTGCTTGCAGGTCGTTGTTGATGAGTCGGGGGTGCACCACGCCTTTCTCTGACCGGTCTCGTGGCCGGAGCCAGCGGTTGGCCGGGTCGGCGTCCCAGTGCCGGAATGCCGCCGCCTGGGCAGGTGCCGCTGCGGAGTCGCCGAGCACGTCCGTGGAGTCGTCGAAGGCGACCGTGAGCCATCGGTCGAATCGCACCAAGAGCCGGGTCTGGCTGATGGTGGACCAGCGCATGGTGCCGGCTTCCAGGCTGGTGCCCAGGTGCCATTTGACGGCGGCGCGAAGCCAGGTGTGCTTGATCCGGCTGGGTGAGACACGGCTGTTGTGTGGTTCTCGCGGTGAGATGGGAATTCGCGGATTGCAGCGGGGATGCCATACGTCCAGCTCCCACCAGGGCCCGTCATGGCAGCGCGCGATCATGGCCCAACGGGCGAATCGGAACACGGCTCGCAGGCGGCTGCGGCCATGCTCGGGGAGGAGCTTCTTCCAGCGGGTTGCGTAGAACCAGGCGAGCAGTGCTTCGGCTGTCTCCCAGCTCATCTCTCGGATTGACGCGGGGAACGGCTTGTTTTCCTTCATCGCCAGGCGCAGGACGAGCACGAACTGGTTGATCGGTTGGACCGAGGCGGGTGTGCCGTCCACGACTTCCTGCCAGTGTGCCATCCAGGCCAGCTCGATCTGGAAGGTCTCGGGAAGCCCGGTCAGGATGAGATTGTCGTGGTGGGCCCCAGGGGCGGTTCGCCAGTTGGGGATGTCGGGGCCGATGACTGGACCTCGCCAGGCGTCGGGGAGGTCGCGGCGGAGACGGTCGATGGGGTCGATCTGGCCGGCCAGGCGCAGACGGCGGAGATCATCGCTCACTGTCGGCCACCTGCCATCCGCTGGTGTACGACTTCCAGTTCGCAGCGGCCCGCAGAGCCTCGTCCTCCCGGACCCAGCCATATAGGTCAAGTGTGGTCTGAACATGTGCGTGCCCGAGGCGGCGGGAGACCACCCACTCAGGCGTGCCAGCCAGCAGCAAGGCGGTGGCGTGGCTATGGCGGAACCAGTGCGGCGTCCACGACGTCGGCCCGATGTTCTTCCTGCGCAGGGCAGCGGTCTTGTCCCGTACTGTCCCATCCCGCAAGGCGGCCAGCAGCGGGGGCCGATCAAGGTTCACCAGAAGCGGCGATTCTGTATTAATCTCCCGGCCCAACTCGGATGACCGGCATGCCAGATGGGTTAGATAGTCGACGAACAGTCGCTCCAGGTCAGTGCCGACGTAAACCCGCCGCGGGCGCATCATCTTCACCCTTGCCCCGTTCTGATTGTCCTCGCGCGGCACGATCTCGACATAGGGCGTGCCGCCCCGGCCCATGATGAAGTCGCTGATGCGCAGACCGAGGGCCTCTCCCAGGCGCATCCCGCTCTCCGCGAGCAACGCGAACAGCAGTCGGTCGCGCAGGTTCCCCGCCCACTCGCCACTGGAGCGGTCCGGTCTCGCGCAGCCGTCCAGGATCGCCTGGATCTCCGTCGGCAGCAGGAGCGGCGGTCGCTCGCGATGGCGATGCCGCCGTACCCGGACCAGGGAGGACGGGCTCGGCGCCGTGCGGGCATCCAGGTGCGCGAGTAGCCCGCGGGCGGGGGCCCGACGTGGCGTTCCGCGCATCAGTCGACCCGCGACCGGCACCGAGAAGACCGCCTCCTGCCAGCGGTAGAAGGAGATCAGCGCAGCAAGCCTGGCCTCCAGCGTCTCCGGCGCGGGCGCTTCCTCGGGCTCGACCAGGGCGTGCTCGGCGGTGCGGCCGTTGCGCAGCCAGGACAGGAACCCGGAGACCGCCGGGACCCCGAGATCCCGCCACTTTGTGGTCTCGTCGCGCTGTTCGAGGAATGTCCACCACTGGGCCAGCGACGTGGCATAGCCGCGGACGGTGTTCGGCGACCACAGGTGCCGGTGAGCCTCCAGCCACTCCTCTATCGGGACGACCGTCCGGTACTTCTCATCTACTACGGTCCACGTCCGCCGCCCACTCTCAGGCCGGACTGCCAAGCTGTGTGCCATTGATGCTGTTCCGTCTCGTTGAGAAACACCCGTTGATAGCAATGCATCAACGACACAGAACGCTCACGGTGACGCTCATCAAAGACATAGAAGAGATGAGCTCAGGCCCCGTTGATAACGCTGGGCGTGAGCACCGTGACGGTAGGCGGGATGGTGAACAGGTGCTCGAGGGCCAGCTGCTGGAGCGCGGCGACGGAGTCGTTGCCGTGGGTGGTGTCGACGTCCAGGTCGATGCCGATGAGGCGGCGCGGGGCGCGCCCGCAGGCGATGCCGTAGCCGGTGGCTCTGGGGGGCGGCGGCGAAGAGCGCGCGGACGGCGGCCGGATCGGTGGTGGCGTCGTGGACGCCGTGACCGGGCAGCCCGCATTCCCCCCGGCAGCGCACGGGCGGGTCCTCGTCGTGGTGCGGGGAACGCAGGGCGGGGAGCTTGGTGGCGGACAGCGGGAAGACGGGGAGCCCGCGCTCGGCGGCGGAGAGCGCATGGGCCAGGGCCAGGGTGGCGGTCTGCCGGTCGGTAGTGGCCATGGAGGCATTTTCGTACAGACGTTCGAAGAAGGGAAGGGGGCGTGTGCGGGTGATGGTGCGCCGGCCCGCGCGGGGTTTAACCGGCCACCCTCATCCGTGCGGGGGAACCGCGGGGCCCGTGCGGTTCGGCGGAGAGGCTGTGGGCAGTTCTGCTCCGCGACGTCGCGACCAGCGTCGGAGCGGCCGGCCGGCCGCTCCGGAATCAGCCGTAACAAGCCGCTTTCCGGTTCCTGGAGGAATTGACATGGCACGTACCCGTACCGCCCGCGCCCTCGCCGTCGTTGCCGCGCTCCCTCTGGCCGCCGCTCTGTTCGGTGGAGTCGCCGCGGCCGACAACGGCGCGTTGGCGAGCGACGGATCGAACGCGGGGGTGGCGACCATCGGGTCCGGCGGTGTCGGTGGTGACAACTCCGGCAACTCGTCCACTTCGCAGCAGCAGGCCGTCGGCGCGGGGGCCTCCAACCACAGCAACTCCGCGCAGGTGATCGGGTCGCCCTTCGCGTACATCGACCAGTCCACCACCTTCGTCTACGTGACCTTCTCGCCGCTCTGGGTGAACTGAGCGGGAGCCCGTGCGGCAGTGGCGCCGCCGCCGCCGCACGGGCCGGTTTCGTGCGCCGGGGAGCGGGTGTCCCCGGGGTGAGGACCCTGAGTGCGGCCGGGGCCTCTCCACCTTCAGGAGGTGAGGCCCGCCCCACCCCTACAACCTGAGGCGGACGTGGCTTCGGGACCTGGGGCCGATCCCCTCGCGGGTGCCCGCTCCTAGCGTGGAGACATGACCACGCCAGTCTGCGCCGGTGCCTCCAGGGCGGTCGCCGCATCCGCAGGACACCGCCGCTATCCGTCGTTCTCGTCGTACGTACGGGCGCGGGGGCCCGTGCTGCTGCGCACCGCGCGGTCCCTCACCGCGAACCCGAGTGATGCCGAGGATCTGCTGCAGACCGCTCTCACCAAGACGTACGTCGCCTGGGAGCGGATCGAGGACCACAGGGCCCTCGACGGCTACGTACGCCGCGCTCTGGTGAACACCCGCACGTCGCAGTGGCGCAAGCGCAAGGTCGACGAGTTCGCCTGCGAGGAACTGCCGGAGAAAGAGGCGCCGCCCGCTCCCGACCCCGCCGAGCAGCAGTCATTGCACGACGCGATGTGGCGGGCCGTGCTCAGACTGCCGGACCGCCAGCGGGCCATGGTCGTCCTGCGGTACTACGAGGACCTGAGCGAGGTGCAGACCGCCGCGGTGATGGGTGTGTCCGTCGGGACGGTCAAGAGCGCCGTGTCGCGGGCGCTCGGGAAACTCCGTGAGGACCCTGAGCTCAGTCCCTTGCGGTGAGGTCGTCCTCGCCCGCGACGGCCCCCGGACCTGGCCCCCGTACAGCGATTCCGGCTCTCCGGCGCCGCGCCAGCCCGGCCCCGTCATGTCGGCCGACATCGATTCGTACTCCCGGAAGTAGTGACATACCGCGTGGTATGTGAGCAGAATCAGCGCACTCTTACCGCCGCGTAGCGCCCACCGGGAGGACGCCGTGCTGAGCACCATGCAGGACGTACCGCTGACTGTCACCCGCATCCTGGCCCATGGAATGACCATTCACGGGAAGTCGCAGGTGACGACCTGGACCGGCGAACCGGAGCCGCATCGGCGCAGTTTCGCCGAAATCGGTGAACGCGCCACGCAACTGGCCAACGCCCTGCGCGACGAGCTGGGCGTGGACGGTGACCAGCGCGTCGCGACCCTCATGTGGAACAACGCCGAGCACGTCGAGGCGTACCTGGCGATCCCCTCGATGGGCGCCGTGCTCCACACGCTCAACCTCCGGCTCCCCGTCGAGCAGCTGATCTGGATCGTCAACCACGCCGACGACAAGGTCGTCCTCGTCAACGGTTCGCTGCTGCCGCTGCTCGCGCCGCTGCTCCCCCACCTCCCCTCGGTCGAGCACGTGGTGGTCTCCGGAACCGGCGACCGCTCCGTGCTGGACGGGGTCACGCCCCGGGTGCACGACTACGAGGACCTGATCGCCGGACGGCCCACCACCTTCGACTGGCCGGAGCTGGACGAACGCCGGGCGGCCGCCATGTGCTACACCTCCGGCACCACCGGTGACCCGAAGGGCGTCGTCTACTCCCACCGCTCCGTCTACCTGCACTCGATGCAGGTCAACATGGCCGAGTCGATGGGCCTGACCGACAAGGACACGACCCTGGTCGTCGTGCCCCAGTTCCACGTGAACGCGTGGGGGCTGCCGCACGCGACCTTCATGACCGGCGTCAACATGCTCATGCCCGACCGCTTCCTCCAGCCGGCGCCGCTCGCCGACATGATCGAGAAGGAGCGCCCGACGCACGCGGCCGCCGTCCCGACTATCTGGCAGGGGCTGCTCGCCGAGGTCACCGCCAAGCCGCGCGACCTGAGCTCCATGACCAGTGTCACCATCGGCGGCTCTGCCTGTCCGCCCTCCCTGATGGAGGCGTACGACAAGCTGGGTGTCCGGCTCTGCCACGCCTGGGGGATGACGGAGACGTCGCCGCTCGGCACCATGTCCAACCCCCCGGCCGGGCTCACCGAGGCGCAGGAGTGGCCGTACCGCATCACGCAGGGCCGTTTCCCGGCGGGTGTGGAGGCGCGGCTGGTCGGCCCCGGAGGGGAACACCTGCCGTGGGACGGCGAGTCCGCGGGGGAGCTGGAGGTGCGGGGTGCCTGGATCGCCGGCGCGTACTACGGCGGCGCGAACGGCGAGGACCTGCGGCCCGAGGACAAGTTCAGCGAGGACGGCTGGCTGAAGACGGGTGACGTCGGCGTGATCAGCGCGGACGGCTACCTCACGCTCACCGACCGGGCCAAGGACGTCATCAAGTCCGGCGGTGAGTGGATCTCCAGCGTCGAACTGGAGAACGCGCTCATGGCCCACCCGGACGTGGCCGAGGCCGCGGTCGTCGCCGTCCCGGACGACAAGTGGGGCGAGCGCCCCCTCGCGACCGTCGTGCTCAAGGAGGGCGTCACGGCCGACTTCGGCGCGCTCAGGACCTTCCTCGCCCAGTCCGTCGCGAAGTGGCAACTGCCCGAGCGCTGGACGATCATCCCGGCGGTGCCGAAGACGAGCGTGGGCAAGTTCGACAAAAAGGTGATCCGCAGGCAGCACGCGGCCGGTGAACTGGACGTCACACAGCTCTGATCCCGGCGGCCCGGCACACGGGCCGGGGCGCAGGACGAGGGCGGTACGGGTCTCCCCGCACCGCCCTCGTTCCGTGCGTCCGTCGTGCGTGCGTCGTGCGGCCGACGGTCAGTTCGTCCCAATCTTCGCCAGCAGGTCCACGATCCGGGACTGCACCTCGTCGCTCGTCGAACGCTCGGCCAGGAAGAGCACGGTCTCGCCCGAAGTGAGTCTCGGCAGTTCGGACTCGTCCATGCCCGCCGAGGTGTAGACGACCAGCGGGGTCTGGTTCAGAGCGCCGTTCGCGCGCAGCCAGTCGATGATTCCCGCACGCCTGCGGCGTACCTGCATGAGGTCCATCACGACCAGGTTCGGCCGGATCCGGGTGGCGAGTTCGACCGCCTCGCTGTCCCCCGAGGCCCGGGCGACCTGCATGCCGCGCCGCTCCAGCGTCTCCGTCAGCGCCAGCGCGATCGGCTCGTGCTCCTCGATCACCAGGACGCGCGGCGGATGCTGGTCGCTGTCGCGCGGAGCGAGCGCCTTCAGGAGTACCGCAGGGTCGGCGCCGTAAGCCGCCTCCCTCGTGGCCTGCCCCAGACCTGCCGTCACCAGCACCGGGACCTCCGCCGCCACGGCTGCCTGACGCAGCGACTGCAGCGCCGTACGGGTGATGGGGCCGGTCAGCGGGTCGACGAACAGCGCGGCGGGGAACGCCGCGATCTGGGCGTCGACCTCCTCCCGCGAGTGCACGATCACCGGGCGGTAACCCCGGTCGCTGAGGGCCTGCTGGGTGGAGACGTCGGGCGCGGGCCAGACGAGCAGCCGGCGCGGGTTGTCCAGAGGCTCCGGAGGGAGCTCGTCGTCGACGGGGTGCGGCTGCGGCCGGTTCGCCACCTCCACGGCACCACCGGGGCCGTCCAGCGGCTCCGGTCCTTCGGCGCCCTCGTCGGGTGCCCCTATCGCGTACGCACGGCCCTCGGACGTCGGCGCGGACAGCAGCCGGCCGGAACCCGAACCCTGCGTGGTGCTCCCCTGGGCCGCAGCCTGCGGCGGGACCGGAGCCGGGACGTCCTGCGTGGAGGGCTCGGCCTCCGGAGGGGCGGTGAGCTTGCGTCGGCGTCCGGCGCCGCCCAGTGTCTGGTTCTGCTGATGCGCGAGGTGCTGCGCGAACGGCACGCCCTGGCCCAGCGTCCGCACGCTGAACGCACGGCCCTGCGTCGAGTCGGAGGACGACATCGGGGCCTCGGCCGGCAGCGGCCGGCGTCGCGCGTCCGGAGCGTGGGTGCCGCCCTCGCCAGGACGGGGCCCGGCCTCTCCCGAGGCGGCCTGGACAGCAGAAGGGGCGGCGGTCCCCGTCGTGTGTGCGGTGGCGCCGGGGGCCTCCCACGGGTCATCGCCGGGCGCCTGCGCACCGCCCTCGTGCACCAGCCCCGCCAGGCCCTGCCCGGACGTGCCGGACTGCGCCCAGTCGGGCTGCGGCGGGACGGCGGGCAGCGGCTGTCCGGGGCCGGCCTGGGCCTCGGGCGCCTCGGCGGGGCGTGCCCTCCGGCGACCGGACGGCAGGGGGTGCGGCTGCGGCGGGGTGTGATCGGCGTCCGGCTCGGTCCGTACGGCGTCGTGGCGCTCGGCCGGCGGGATGCCTGCGGGCAGGGCATCCGGCACGTCGGGCCGAGTCGTCCCGGGCCGGCGCGGCTGACTCGTCTGCACGGGGCGGCCGGCCGCCGGTGCCTGGGGCATGACCTGAGGGGAAGTCACCACTGCCTGCCCAGGCGTCACCACGGGTGCACCCGGCGCCATGGGCGGAACACGGTCCGCTGCTGCCGGGGGCAGCGCGAACGCGGTACGTGGCCCCGTGGGCTCGGCCGCCGCAGCGCGATCCTGCGCGGCCGCGAGAGCTCGTCGTGCACGCCGCCCGCCGGGCTGCTGGGCCGGCTCCTCCTCCTGGGACCGGTCCTGCCGGCCCTGGGCCTCGGCCGAGGCGAGAGCGGGCAGGGCGGCCTGGTCGGCGCCGCCCTGACGTCCTGGCCGGCCGGATGCGCTCTGCGGCACACCCTGCGGTGGCACCGTCTGCCCGAGCTGGGGTCGTCCGCCCCCCTGGGCACCTTCGGCGGCCGTCACCACGGAACCCTCGGAGGGCCCGGAGGGCGTTGCGGCGGGGAGTGCCAGGGCCTGCCGGGAACGGTCCTCCGGAGCCGGGGCGGCGGCCTCCGCGGGGCTGGGACGGCCGCGCCTGCGTCCGGAACCCTCGCTTCGCTGAGGTGGGGCCATGTCCGCCGGCTGCTGCTCCTGCGGCACGCCGGGTTCCCGTCGCGCCCTGCGCCGCCCGGTCGGCTCCGCCGCCGCGGTGTCTCCGTCCGGCGCGGGGCCGTCCGTCGCGGCGTCCAGGAACGCGTCCGTGGACGACCTGCGCGCCCGGCGGCGTCCACCCTGAGCGGGCTGCGGGACGGGTTCCTCTACGACGGGTTCCTCTACAACGGGTTCCGCCACGACGGGTTCGGCCACGACGGGTTCCTCCACGACCGGGAGTGGCGCCGGTGCGATCGTGCCGGCGCCCGTGCCGATCGGCACCTCCAGGACATAGGCGCTGCCGCTCATGCCCGGCATCTCGTGCGTCTGGAGCACGCCGTCGTGCGCTCGTACGATCCCGCGCACGATCGGCACGTGCACCGGGTCACCCCCGGCGAACGGTCCGCGTACCTCGATCCGGACCACGTCGCCCCGCTGGGCCGCGGCCACGACGACGGTGGAGTCGACGTAGCCGCCACCGGGGACCAGCCGGGCCTTGCCCGTGGAGTCGACTCCTGCCACGTCGGCGACGAGATGGGCGAGCGCCGTGATCAGACGGCCCGCGTCGACCTCGGCCTCGATCGGCGGCGCGTGCACCGCGAACTGGGCACGGCCGGGACCGATCAGCTCGACCGCTCCGTCGATGCCGGCCGTCACCACCGAGTCGAGCAGTACGGGCAGCTTGCTGAGCTCCTCGGTTCCGCTGTCCAGGCGCTGGTAGCTCAGGACGTTGTCGACGAGTGTCGTCATGCGCGCGTAGCCCGCGGCGAGGTGGTGCAGTATCTGGTTGGCCTCGGGCCAGAGTTGGCCGGCCGGGTCGGCGGCGAGTGCCGAAAGCTCCCCGCGTAGCTCTTCCAGGGGCCCCCGCAGGGACTCGCCGAGGACTGCGGTGAGCTGGGTGTGACGCTCGCCGAGATCGGCCAGGCGCTCGGTCGTCTCCTCGAGTTCGGAGGCGTAGCGCTCGGTCCGGTCGGCGGTTTCAGCCGCGTGCTGTTCGGTGAGCGCCTCGACCTCGGCGCGGTGCTTCTCGGTGAGCTCGGCGATCTCGGCGGCGTGCCTCTCGGTGAGACCGGAGACCTCGTCGGTGTGCTGCTCCGTCAGTTCCTCGTAGGGCCTGCGGTCGGTGAACGTCATGACGGCGCCGACCAGTTGGTCCCCGTCGCGCACCGGTGCGGTGGTCAGGTCCACCGGCACCTGTGCACCGCTCTTGGACCAGAGCACCTGCCCGCGCACCCGGTGCTTGCGTCCGGACCGCAGGGTGTCCGCCAGCGGCGATTCGTCGTACGGGAACGGCTCCCCCTCCGCCCGCGAGTGCAGGATCAGCGGGTGGAGTTCCTTGCCGCCGAGATCGCTCGCGCGAAAGCCGAGGATCTGCGCTGCGGCGGGGTTGACCAGGACGACCCGGCCGTCGGTGTCCGTACCCACGACGCCCTCGGAGGCGGCGCGCAGGATCATCTCGGTCTGCCGCTGCGAACGGGCCAGTTCGGCCTCGGTGTCGACGGTGCCCGAGAGGTCGCGTACGACGAGCATGAGCAGCTCGTCGCCCGTATAGCTGGAGTGGATGTCGTTGTACCCGGCCTGCCCGCTGTCCAGGGAGGCGCTGGTGACCTCGGCGGGGTATTCGGTGCCGTCGGTCCGGCGCGCGACCATGCGCGTGGGCTTGGTCCTGCCCTGCTCGTCCGCAGCATCCGGCCTGCGCATCGACCCCGGGATCAGCCTGGAGTCGAACTCCGGAAGCAGATCGAGCAGTCCGCGTCCCACGAGCGCGGTGCCCGGGGTCTCGAACATTTCGAGGGCGATGGTGTTGGCGTTGACGACCGTGCCGTTGCAGTTGACGAGCAGGAGCCCGTCCGGAAGGGCGTCGAGTATGGCTGCGAGGCGAGCAGTGCCTCGGGATGGCCTGCTGCTCACGAGACGCTTCCTCCCTGAATACCGCACCTTGCCGACAGCGGGCCCCATCCTGCCCCTCGGGCCTCAGGCTGTCACTGGAGGAGTCTAAAGGCAGGGAGCGCGTGAGGGGCGGCGGATGAGGGGGAGCTCTCACCAAGGTTCTGTGCACACGGCGCACGCCGGTGGTCCACGGCGTGACCTCGCGCGCCCCCTCTGACGTGCTCGGATTCGGCACGAGGCATACCGGGGCCTGCTCGCACGAGGTCCGGAATGCGTAGGTTAGGCACCTCGGCCGGTCGATTTCACGCCCCGGCGTGCGCCGTCACGGCCGGTCGAAGTTCCGGCGCACGCCCGGCCGAACCGGCTACGCCGACGGGGAGAGGCGGCTACCTCGCCGGGGAGAACCAGCGATCCGGAGGGGCTGATTCCGCCGGTGGGGTGCAGACGGCGGGGGAGAGGGTGGGAGAAGGGGCGGGAGGGCGTGCCCCTCGTGAACTCGTTCTCGCGAGGGGCGTCCGATGCGGTCCAGGTCACCTGGCCGAGGGGAGCACCGGCACGAGGGAGTTCCAGCGGGCGATCTCGCAGCCGTTGGCCTGGCTGAAGCGGGAGTCCACCTTCTGTCCCTGCCAGGTTCCCTCGACCCGGGCGGCGGCCGGCCCGCCCATCTGCTGGGTGCACATGGCGTTGCGGTCCGTGGCCACGAACGGGTTGTCGCCCGATTCGGCCGCCTCGTCCAGCAGGTCGCAGGCCCGCTGCGCGGCGGGGTGGCTGCCACCGGCGGGGTCGCACTCCAGGTCGAAGACACCGTCGGCGGCGGGGTTGCCGGAGTGCGAGACGGTGACCTTGAGCTTCGTCTGCGTGTCCTCAGCCGCCCAGTCCCCCTGAAGGATGGGGAGAGGGGGCAGGGGCAGCAGGGGGGACGCCGCTGTGGCGAGGGGGGTGGCGGCGGCGAGCGCGGCGACGGACGCGACGGCGGTAAGGGTGAGACGGCGCAGCATGCGGGCTCCAGTTGCTCTGGCGCACCCGGGGGCGCGCCGGTCTGCTCCGGCACGCACCGGGGGATGCGCGCGCGCCGGGCACACAGGGGTGACGGACGAGGGCGGAGCCCTCGCCTTTCTAACGCTCCGTACGCCCGTACGTTGCGCAACTCCTGGGGGGCCGACCGGAACGGCCTCCGGACGGCGGAGGCGGGGGACGTGGCTAGGCGGACCGCCCGGATCGGCCGGGGTTCCGATGGTGCGGCCCGACGGGCTTCGGGTCGACGGGACGCAACACCTGCCCAGGACGCTTTGCCTAGTCACCCGCCTGCCTAGTACCGTGAGCAGCGATTGGTGACAGCGCGCTCGTCTGTGTCATCATCTGCACGCACCACTCGCGCTCGCGCGGGGTGTGCTGGAGGCGTCGCCTAGTCCGGTCTATGGCGCCGCACTGCTAATGCGGTTTGGGTCTTAAAGCCCATCGAGGGTTCAAATCCCTCCGCCTCCGCAAGATCCCGAAGCCCCGTGCCACTGGCACGGGGCTTCGGTCGTTCCGGCCGCATGCGCGCGGTTCTGGGGGCCGCGGCACCGGGAGGGGGCGACTGGGGAAACTGCTCCAGATGGGTGTTTCCGCAGCTCAGGCGTGGTGCGGCTAATGGATTTCGCGTGACGGCGCAGGTCATGTAATGTTGTTCTCGCAACGCCGACCGGGGAGAAAAAAACCGGGAGGCAAGGTCACCGGCCAACACCGTGACCACGCACTCGTAGCTTAACGGATAGAGCATCTGACTACGGATCAGAAGGTTGCAGGTTCGAATCCTGCCGAGTGCACAAGAAACACCAGGTCAAGGCCCTGATTCTCCTCCGGAGGATCGGGGCCTTCCTCGTTTCGTCTCACGTTTTCTCACACGCCCTGTTGATCTTGCCCGCCCGGTCAGCCGAGCAGCTCGTTCAACTTCTCGGACCCAGCCCGGAGTGACTGCGGGTCAGGGTGCACGTAGACCCGCTTCGTGAAGCTGAGGTCCGCGTGGCCGGCCCACGCCGACACCACCGTGTCCGGTACGCCGTTGTTCGCCATCCACGACAGCACCGCGTGCCGGGCCATGTAGAGCGTCACCCGCCGAACCCCGACACCGTCCATCAACTTGTACGCCTCGCGCCGCAGCTTGTCCGTCTTCCACGGACGACCCAGCGCGTCCACCATCACGTAGCCCGCGCCCTCGTACGCCTCCCCGGCTGCGAGCCGCTCGGCCACCTGAACCTTACGGAAGGCCTTGAGCCCGGCCCACGTCGGCAGGGGCAGGGGGAGGGCCCGCTCGCCAGCCTCGGACTTGGCATCCTTCTCCACCACCACCGACCGCTCCCCGCGCGGACGTGACGGGTCGTACGTCAGGGTCCGGGTATTGCCGATCGTGGTGGTGCCCTTCTCCAGGTCGATGTCCTCCACCCAGCGAGCACCGCACACCTCGGCCGGCCGCTCGGCAATGAACGTCAGCATCCACCCGCCGTACTCCCGGACGCCCCGGATGCCGGCAAGGAACTGCTTCACCTCGTCCTCGTTCCACGGAGTCTTCTCACGCTTCTTGGCGCGGGCTGCCTTCCGGGCCGCCTTCGGCACGGTGACGTACTCGGCCACGTTCCGCGTGAGGATGCTGCGCCGCATCCCGAGAATGAGCACGGCGCGCAGGCGCCCCAGCGTGAGGTCCACCGTCCGGACACTGAGACCCGTGCCCGGCGTCCCGCCGATCCGGCGAGCGCTGGTGAGCATCCACGTGACCATCTCGGTCACGTTCTCCTCGGTCAGCTGCTGAACCGGCGTCGCGCCGAGCCGCGCCTTCACGTATGCCATCGCGTCCACGTACGAGCGCGCCGTCTTCACCTCCACATCCGCCGTCCTCGCGCTCGGCCTGTCCGATCTCCTCTGGATCGTCGTCGGCTGGCTTGCCGACCGGCACCTCACCCACACCGCTCGTCACCGTAAGGAGCAGGCCTGATGGCTGCTGCCGGGTTCAACACCCCGATCGCACCGAAGAAGAAGCGGGCCCCGAAGAAGGACGGCAGCGACCCGACGTACGGCATGCCGCGGCCCGGGCTGCACCCGGAGATTCCTGGCGCCTGCACGACGCCGCGGTGCGGTGCCGTCGCCGACGACGTCGACGAGCGCACGCTGCAGGACGGGTGGGTGCGCGCCGGGGTGTGCGGGTCGACGGACCCGGACCGGGTCTGGTGCTCTGGCCTGTGCGCCACGTACGGCGTCGCGCTCGCCGAGCTCCGCGTGAGGACGGCGGCCGCCAGTGCCTGACGCCGTCGTCTACTACGCGGTCGCAACTTTCGGCGTCGGCATCGTCACCGAGGTCGTCGCCGCCGTGCTCCTCCTGGTCGCGGCCGGGCGGGGTACGGCGGCCGGCCTGCGCCGCCTCGCCGGGCACCCGGTGGACAGCGCGGTCACTGCGCCGTGCGACAGCTCGGACTGCCGCGGCCTGCCCACCGTCCACCACGCCACGGCCACTGGGCTGCGCTGCGCCGAGTGTGGCCAGTACGCCGACGCGGTATGAGCGGCGCCATCCAGGCCTGCGACTCGCTACCGCCGTGCGGGCTCCACTACGCCCGCCTGTACCCGCGCGGCTGGTGCTGCGACCTGCACACCCCCGCCGCCCTGCAGGGCCACCCCGAGCCCCCGCCGGGCCCGGGGTGGCCCGCCGGGTCCTACCTCAACCAGCTCATCGAACCGCCCGTAGAACAGGAGCAGTCGACATGACCACTGCTGCAGCACCTCGCCCGCCGTCCCCCGCCGACATGGCGAACAACCGCCGGGCCAAGGCCCGCCTGGCCGCGATGCTCGAGCCCGCCGTCCTCGCCCCCGGTGAGCGCTTCCGCCCGCTGTACGACATCGCAGTCCGGAGCTCCGGAATGACGGCACAGACCCGTCTGACCGCCCTGACCCTGGCGACCTACGCCAACGGCAGGACGGGCCAGATGGGGCAGCAGCCCGGCCTTCACGGGCTCGCAACGGCGACCGGCCTGTCCGCCGGCCAGGTCGTCGTCGCGCTGCGCGTCCTCGAGGACCGCGGCTGGGTCCGACGCACCGGCCCGGTGCCGTACGAGACCGCTCTGCTGCAGCCCGTCATTCCCACGCACTCCATGGGCCGGGCCCGCGCCGGATTCCACCACCGCCCCGCGGTCCAGCCCGCCGCCTGACCTACCCCGGAGAATCCTGGTGACCACCGCCGTCGCGTACGCAGCAGCCCCGGCTGCTGCTACGCCGTGCCCGCCGCAGCCCGCGGCCTCGGCACGGCCACGCGCCGGCGGTGGTGGCGTTCGCTTCAACCGGCCCCGCCGGCGCAGCGAGCAGACCGTATGGATCCCCGAAGCCCTCTTCGTGGGCGTCCACTTCAACGACGAGGCCGTATCTGTCTACACAAAGGTCGCCGCCCTGGACGCCCGCCGGTCCTTCCCCGGCGGCCGCCAGGACACCGACCCCTGCACCGCGCACACCGCCGAGCTCGCCGACATGCTCGGCATGTCGGTATCCGGTGTGCAGCGCGGCCTGAAACTCCTCAACCGGCCCGGTCCGGGCGGCGAGGAGCCGTGGCTCCGTACGAAGCAGCGCACCCACACCGGCGGGAAGGGCCGCACCGCCCTGCGCTACGCCCGCCTGGTGCCCCGCAGTGAGGCCGCCCTAGAGATCCCCGTACAGGTCGCCGAGGCACTGTCTCCGCGTCGCCTGCGCGCCTACCTGCACCTGGCCCGGGCCACCGCGAAGGGTCTGCCCGTCACCGGGGCCGAGCTCGCCGGTGAACTGTTCCACCACAGCGGCAAGTCCGCCGGCAAGCCGCTGGGTCAGAAGACCGGCTACCGGCTCCTGGACGAGCTCGAGGACCTCGGCTGGCTCACCCTCGGCCGCAGGGCTGGGGAGCGTGCCCGCCACGCCGTCACGGTCAACACCCGCCCTCTGCACACCGCCACCGACGAGCCGGTGCAGCTGGCGCTCCCGGTCATCGCCCAACAGGTGCCGACGGACAACGATGACGGGGTGGGTGCGGTCGATCATGACGGGTCCCTCGCGTCTAAGGAAGACACCTCCCTCTCTACTGACGTCGTCGGACAGGCCGGATCTGGAATCCGCCGGAGGCGAACTACCGGTAGTTACCAGCCTCGCCCTGTGGATAACGCGGCCGGGCCGACGTTCCGCGGTGCGGCTCAAGACGAAAAGCGCAGCAACACCAGCGGCGGCACGACATACACCGGGCCGGGACTGCAGCTGTCGCCCCGTGTCTGGCGAGTCCTCGAGCCCGTACGCCACCACCTGCCCGAGATCAGCACGTACGTCATGCGCCGCATCGGCCAGGAGATCGGCCGCCAGCTCTGCGCCGGAACCGGCGAGGAACGCCTCACCGACCGTCTGCGCCTGCGCTACTCCAACACCGAGGCCCCGCGGGGCGGCGACGTCGGCCGGTGGATCCTCGGCGCCGCCCTGGTCCGCCACGGCTGCTACCTCGACACCTGCGAGAGCGGGTTCACCTGGCACACCGGCGCCCCCTGCCCCGTCTGCACGGTCGACCAGCTGGCCGCCGACGACGCCACCGGACCGGACGGGGCGCAGCAGCAGCGGCCGGTGTCCGAGGAGCGGCCTGTGCGGGTGGTGGTAACGGACTGGGTGCCCCGGCCGGCCCCGGCCCCCGACGTATCACCGCCGTCGGAGCTGACCCGTAAGCAGTTGCAGGAGCTGCGGGCGGCCGCGACGCCGGACGCCATCCGCCGGGCTGTCGCCGAGCACGGCCGCACCCGGGCCACCTACCTCTACGGCCACGCCCTGGTCCTGCCTCACCTCGCCGAGATCGACCCCGGAGGAGACACCGCTCATGCCCCAGCTCAGTAACCACGACGTCGTCGCATGCCCCGGCTGTCACGCTCCGATCCGGTGGACCGTGACCGCCGCGGGCAAGCCTCTGCCGGTCGACGCCGACCCGGCCGAGGACGGCAACACCGCGGCGTACTACGACGGCACCGGCCGCCTGCGGTCCCGAGGCCTGTCGAAGGACCGCCCGGTCCTCGAGCACGCCGAGTGGCTGGCACGGCCGCACTTCGCCAGCTGCAAGGCCCGACCCGCCAGGCGCAGCAGCAGCTCGGGGCAGCGCGCTCGCACCGGTGTTCGGCCGGCCCCGCAGAGGTGGCAGTCGTGATCAGCGAGGACGCCACGACGCTCGCCCGGATTGAGGCCTCCCTCGAGGAGTTCCCGGACGGCAGCTACGGCGGGCCACGAGGCGCACGTCCGGACCCGCAGGCCGCCGAGCACGTCCAAGAGCTTCTCGAGGGCCTGGAGGGGTGGCGCCTCGGTGACCGGGCCAAACGCCCCTGGCGGCACCCGTCATGACGGGTGCCGCCCTGCAGCACCTCCTGGACGAGGAGCTCCCCGACGTACCGCGCCACCCGGCGCCCGAGATCCCTCACATCACCGCCGAAAAGAGGAAGACCATGCAGCAGCCGACCCCCGTCCCCGGTCCTCGCGGGCCCGTGCCTACCACTCCCGCCGGCGGCACGGCGCCCCCCGTCGGCAAGCTCCTCGCCTGGGCCGAAGGGCACGAGACGAAGTTCGTGGCCCGCAAGGGGGAGCAGGCCCGGCTGCTGCTGCGGGAGCTCCGAGGCTTGTACGCCCAGGCCGAGGAACTCGCCCAGGCCGACGCCGAGGAGCAGCGCCTCGAGCAGCAGCTCGCCGAGCTCCGCGCCCGTAAGGAGCGGCTGCGCCCCCGCCGGAAGAGTTCGGCTCCCGGCTACGACCAGGCGGCAGTCAGAGCCTGGGCGCGTGCGGCCGGCCACGACGTCGCCGACCGCGGGTCGATCCCGGCCTGGGTCGTCCAGGCGTGGCGCGAGGCGACCGGCGGTGCACGGTGATACCCGCCCGCCTGCGGTACGCGGGTCTCATCCTGGCCGGTGCCACCTTCGCGGTCCTCGGCTTCCTGTACGCCTGGTCCGGCCGCCCCGCCGCCGTCCTGCTGTGCCTCGTCCTGACCGGGGTCTGCTGGGAGGCCAGTGCGTACGTCCGCGGCGCTGCCGAGCAGTTGCAGGACCTGCACCACAAGGCCCGCCGGCAGGCCCTCGCGCTCAAGGGTGCCGCCTTCGCCGAGCGGTGGGGCAGCTGGTGCTGCGAGTCCGGGATCGTCTCCCGCGGCGCCGTCCACCACCCCACCGCCTGCACGGGGGGCCGGTCATGAGCATGGGCATCGTCGTGACCTGTGACCGCTCCGTCCCGTACGGCATCTGCGCGGCGCGGCTCTATACCGGGGCCCGTACGGAGGCCGAGGCGTACGAGGTCGCTGCCCGCGCCGGATGGTCCACCGCCGGCGCGGGCAGCGACCGCTGCCCGGCGCACACCCTGCCCCGTCCCCGCAGGAGCGGCCCGCCCTGCGGCAACAACCCGCGTGCCCGCGCAACGTCCGCGGACTGGCAGGTCGTCACGGACTTCCTGACCTACCTCAAGAACCGCAAGGAGACACCGACCCCATGACCGAGCACGCCGAACGGCAGCAGCCCATCAGCGCACCCTGCCCGCACTGTGAGGAGTACCGCGCTCTGAAGCGCCGGGCCGAGTCGCCTGAGACCGCCACTGCCCCGCTTCGGGACCTCGCCGACCGCACCGAGCCCACCTACCGAGAGCGGATCGCCGCCGCCCTCTTCGAGCAGCACATTCGCAAGCCGTGGGCCACGGCCTATCCGGCCGACGTGGAGTCGTACCTGGCCGACGCGGACGCCTTCCTGGGTATCCGCGACGCCGCAATGACGGAGCTCCGCCGCCAGGCCGAGCTGTCCGACGCGGTCACTGCGGAGGCGAAGGAGCGCCTCGAGCGGCGCACCACGACGCTGCGTGAGCGTGCCGAGCGGGCAGAGCTGGTCATCGCCCAAGGCTTCGCCGAGCTCGCGGACAGCGGGGCCGGGTACGCCCGCGGCTTCCGCCTGGTTCTGCGCGACGGCCACCACCTGGACGGCGCCGTGTTCCCCTCCGGCAGGGCATTCGTCCTAGACGACCCCGAGTACGGGTTCGCGACCGTCACCGTGTCCGTGCCTGAGCTCCTGCGCAGCGGCTACCACGGCGCCCGCATCGAGTGGGCCGACCAGGCGCCGACCGTGCCCGCCGACCAGGCCGCGACCGAGGAGCCGACTCCGTGAGCGACGACGCCGAGGACCGGTCGCCGTACTTCTGCTTCACCTGCCGCCGCCGCTGCGGCTCCCAGCCCCACACCTGACCACCGCACCTCGGCACCGGAGCACGACATGGACACCACCTGCAGCATCTGCCACCGCCACGCCCCCGCCGAGCACTACCTGTGCGACGCCTGCCAGTACCGGCTGCGCACGTGGCTGCGGGAGATTCCTCAGCACCTCCCGCTTCTGCGGGACATGCTGCGCCCCGACACCGGCCCGGCGCAGCGCGGCGGCAGCGGCCGCGCCCACTCCCCGCTCCCCGTCGACGTGCGCGTCCTGGACCTCCTCGGGCCCGGGCACGCCGTGCCGTGGGTGGACGCCCACGGCGACCAGACCGGTGGCGTGCCGCTTGGTCCGCTGCTGTACGGGTGGGCCCGGTACATCGCCAGCGAGCTCCCCTCCGTCCACCGGGACGAGCACGGCACCGTCCGGATCCAGCCGTGCACCGGGCCCTGGGCGCGGCGCGGGGCCGATGTGCCGGCATGGTGCACGTGGCTGCAGGCCTACCTCCCGTACGCCGCACGGCAGTCGTGGGCCCATGCGATGTACGAGCAGCTCGAGGACGTCGTCCACCGGATCCGCTGGCTCACCCACACCCGGCCGGGTAGCCGCTCCATGGACGCGCCGTGCCCCGGGTGCGAAGGGTTCGCCCTGCAGGAGCGGGAGGACGAGCTCCACATCACGTGCAAGGTCTGCCCCGTACGCCTGACCCGCGAGCAGTACGCCGACCACCGCGCCGTCGTGATGCCCGGTCTCGTCCGTACCGCTTTGCTGATGCAGGCCGCCCGCGAGCAGGCCCGCCAGACCGCAGCATGATCCAAAAGGGCGGCTACTTGGACGCTGTATCGAACACGAGTTCGAGGCATGATCGTTTCGACGCATCGACTCGCTCGCCGGACCGCCGGCGTACGCGACCCGCGACAGGAGAGACGACATGCCCGGCTGGACGCTGCACCAGGGCGACGCCCTGACCCTGCTCCCCACGCTCGACATCACCGTGGACGCCGTCATCTGCGACCCTCCGTACAACTCCGGAGGGCGGACCAACGCCGAGCGGCGCAGCCAGGGCGCCCGGGGCAAGTACGTCTCCGGCGACGCCCAGCACTCCTTGCCGGACTTCGACGGCGACACCCGCGACCAGCGCTCGTACGCCCACTGGCTCGGCCTGGTCCTCGCCGACTGCTACCGCCTCACCCGCCCCGGCGGCAGCGCCCTGGTGTTCACCGACTGGGCGCAGCTCCCGGCGACGAGCGACGCTCTGCAGGCCGCGGGCTGGACGTGGCGCGGCATCATCCCCTGGCGCAAGCCGATCAGTCGTCCGGTGAAGAACGGGTTCCGGCGCGAGTGTGAGTACGTGCTCTGGGGCAGCCGCGGCGACCCGCTGCGCCACGCCCCGACGATCTACCTGCCCGGCTGGCTCGAGGGATCCCAGCCGCGCGGGAAAGCCCGGATCCATATCACACAGAAGCCGGTGGACGTCATGCGCCAGCTGGTCCGCATCGCCCCGGGGGGCGGCCTCGTCCTGGACCCGTTCACCGGGTCGGGCACCACCGGGGTCGCCGCCCTGCAGGAGGGTCGGCGCTTTGTCGGCATCGAGCAGTCCGCCGTGTACGCGGCAGGCGCCCAGGGCCGCCTGGCGGCCGCAGCCTGACCGTAGGCTGCAGACACGGCTGCGCCCCTCCCGACACTCCCGGGAGGGGCGCAGCTGCGTCTGCTAAGCGGGCGGAGCCTTCCGCCCTCGTTCGCCTGCCTCGATCTGCTGTACCCGGGCCAGCGAGATCCCCAGCGCCTTCGCGATCTGCCGGTACGGCACCTTCTCCGCCCGCATCGCCACCACTGCCGTCTGCCTGATCTCCCGCAGCCGCGCGCCCTGCGCCGGCCACGCGGCGAGCAACTGGCCCGCGCGGCGCGCCCGTTCTGCTGGGTCGTCCAGCGCTTCCAGTGAGTCGACAGTCTCGACCACGACCCGCACCTCCTGCTCGTCATCCGGCTGGTCCGCCACTGCTGCTCCCTTTCCGTGGGGGAGCGCGTCCGCTCTGGACAACCGTACAGCCCCCGCTGTACGGTGACAATCGTCCGCTGTACGGCGGATCGAGTTGCTCCCCGCGCTCGATGCACAACGGCCCCGATCAGAGCTGTCACTCCGATCGGGGCCAGCCACCCACCTGACATCACCAGGAGGACGACCATGCGCGATCGTATCCGCGCCGCCACCACTCTCGCCTCGGCCCCCGACATGGACGTGGCCCTGCACGCCGCCCGCACCACCCTGGACAACCCCACCCGCGCCCTGATGGCCGACGTCGGCCGCGCCCTCTGCGCGGCCAACCCGACGCTGGCCATGCGGGAAGTCACTCGCCTCGCGTACGCCGGCCGGGCCGCCGCCGAGATCCACGGCATGGGCATCCCGCGCGCCGTCGCCGCCACCGGCCGCCTGCTGCGCCACATGCCGCGCGTCGACTGGCCGATCCCCGCGGCCCCCATCACGCGCGCCGAGTACGGCATGCAGCTCATCCGTACGGCGAACGCCCGATGAGCAGCGACAGCGGGCACACCCCGCTGCACGACCCGGAGCGGGACGCCCGCAGCTACGTCTCGCCGCTCGGCTCGGCCCTCAGCCGCGCCCGGGAGGTCCTCGAGGAGACGGCCACCGCGAACATCCACGACCACAACGAGATGCTCCGCGCCGCCGTCGGCCTGGAGATGCGCCTCCGCGACCTCGTCGCCGCCCTCGAGAAGGAAGCCGACCACGGCCAACCGGGCATCGGGGGGACTGCCTGATGCCGAAGCCCTCCGTCACCTCCGCCGACGCCGCGAAGGCGTACCAGCAGGGCCAGGCCGCCGCCGCGCAGGGCCCCCGCCCCAGCACCACGGACAGCCGCATCCAGCTCGGGTCCGCCCGCACCAGCGGCAACACCGCCGCCGGGTCCCGCGGCTGACCACCCGTACGGCCGGGCCGCACCCCCATGCGGCCCGGCCACCTCTCGCTCCCGGAGGAGCAGCGTGACCACAGAACAGACCGCCACCGAGCAGCAGCTGCTCCCCGGCGTCCGCTACCGCACCGAGACCCGGCAGCGCCTCGTCCCGCACACCGTGAACGGCAAGACCAAGATGATCGAGGAGGACTACGAGGCCACCGTGCCCGTGCCTCCCCGCGACTGGGACCAGGTCGTCACCACCGCGGTGACCACCGCAGCGGTCGCCCTGATCACTGTCGCCATCGTCTGGTCGGTCGCGAGCATCGGTGACCTCCTCGCCCGCGCCGTCGTCACCCCCATCGCCTACCTGGCCGCCGGCGCGTTCGCGATCGCCTGGGTGTCCTGCATGGCCCTGGAATGGCTCGCCCGGTACGACACCGCCCGTGCCGCCGGGCCCCGCACCGCCGGCAACTGGGCGCTGGCCCTGGACATGGTCGTCGTTGCCACCCACGGCTACGTAGAAGCGGCCCTGTACGTCGGCCTGGCCGGTGCCGCCGTCTCGGCCGTCGCGAAGAAGATGTGGACCGTTGTCATGAGGCACCAGTCCCGGCCGCTGCCAGACCGGACGAGGAAGTGGCTGCTCCACGAAGAGGCCGAGATCGCTGCACGCCTCGCCCTCGCCGCGCAGCTGCGCACCCTCGCCCGGATCGAGGGCCAGGCCGCCGTGTTCGCCCCGCTTCCCGTACCCGCGGCCCTCGATCAGGACAGCGAACGGGACACGCCAGGACAGCTGTCCCCGACTGTCCTGTCTGCTGTCCGGGCCATCCGGGCCACCGTCCCGGACCTGTCCCACGATGACGTCCTGGACCACCTCGACACCCTCGGCTTGGACTACGACCCGGACGTTGTCCTGGCTGTCCTGGACACCGAGGACAACGCCCAGGACAAGCGAGACACCAGGTCAGAGGGCCCGCTGCCCGCCATCGCCCCGCCCGGTCAGTCCGTCGCGGACAGCGTCAGGACAGCCCTGTCCTCCGGTGTCCGGGACAAGGACAAGGTCGTGTCCTACATCCACACGATCCACGGGACAGAAGTCCCGCGCTCCACCATCGTCCGCACATACAACCGCCTGCTGGCGTCATGAGCGACGACGAGAAGACCCTCCGGGACCGGCTGCGCCGCATCGTCGACGGCGCCCCCGTCGACGAGCAGCAGCAGCCCCCGCTCGTCCAGGTCCACGTCATCCCTGAGCCCACGGCCCCGAACGAGGACGAGGACCAGGACGACGAGGACGACCAGGAGGACGAGCAGCCGGAGAAGAGCCGGGCGTGGTGGTACGTCCGCCCACAGCCGTTCGGCACCCGCCCCACCCCGGAGCCCGAGCCGACCCCGCAGCAGCAGACCGCGGCCGCGCCCGGCATCCACGTCACCGTCCACCAGCCCCCTCCACCCCCCTGGGCCCCGCCCGTCGACCCCGCCGACGCCCAGGCCGCCGAGCGTCTCCACCGGCGCCGCATCTGGGTCGCCTACCACGCCGGGGCGGCCGGCGTCGGCTGGTACACCGGCCTGACCGAGCAGATGGCCGAGCTCATCGCCGACGCCGGCAACGCCGGACCGGCCGTCGGTATCGCCCTCGGCCTGGTCACGTGGATCGTCGCCAGCTACCTCCCCGGCCTGCCCTACATGCCGCCCGCGCTGCGCCCCGCCATCGTCTGGGCCGCCCGCATCCCCGTCTGTTCCGCCGCCCTCGCCCTGGCCCTCAACGCGCCCGACGCCCTGTAGGAGAACCCGCCACCATGTATCTCGCAGCACCCAGCAGCGGCAGCAGCATCCTCGGATTCCTCGGCTCCGGCGGCCTCGCCATCTGCCTCACCGTCCTCCTGGTCTTCGGCGTGATCGGGAAGGGGAAGATCCGGCTCACGACCGGCCGGGCCGGGGTCGTCGCGCTCCTCACCGGCTCCGCCTACACCGCCGCGGGCGAGATCTGGGCCCACGCCGAGCAGTTCGTCCAGCAGGGATGGACCGGCCTGGGCGTAGGCACCGGTGGCGGGCCGTTCGGAGAGATCGGGATCGGCGCGGCGTCCCTGCTCCTGCTCATCCTGATGCTGGTCGCGCCCCTCAACCCAGTCCGCGCATCGGTCATCTGCCTGATCGCCGCGTTCACCTGGCCCGCGGCTGGGGACGGCTCTATCTGGGCCATCCCCCGCCAGCTGGTCGGCGCCCTCTTCATGATGTTCGGGGAGCGCCTGGCATGACGTACTGGATCGCGTTCTGGACCGCACTGTGGGTCGGCTGGTCCCGCCTCAGCCGCTGGACCGTCGACTGGCTCTGTAACGCCAACCCCAAGCCCACCACCGTCCCCGAGAAGCCCGTGAAGGAGCAGCCGGACGCCCCGCAGAACAGCGCAGGGGAGACCGAGGAGAAGCCGGAGGCCGAGGCGGGGGAGCAGACCAAGCCCCCGAGGCAGACAGCCGAGAAGAAGCCTCCAACGAAGCAGGCCACCGAGGGCTCAGCCCCGCTCCGCTGGGCCTCTCTCCTGATCGCCGCCGCTGTCGCGAAGGGCCTGCCCTGGACCACAACGATCGCTATCACCCTGGCCACCGCCTGGGCGCTCACCGCCCTCGCCCTCGGCTACGCCGCCGCTCTCTCCGCCAAGAAGCCGACCGCCGACCAGCAGAAGGAAGGCACGGAACAGACCCGGCCGGACCCCGCCGACACCCTCACCCGAGACGACATCGCCCCCCTCATGCACGGCCTCCTGCAGGAGTCCGGAGGAGTCCACCTCAAGGCCCTCGCCGAGGTGCTCCCCGCACGCCCCAAGCGGGCCCCGTGGGCCACCCGCGATGTGCGCGCCCTCCTGGCCCGACTGGACATCCGCGTAAGGGCCGGCGTGCGGGTCCCAGGAGAGAGCGGCCGGGAGGGCGTCCACCGCACCGACGTCCCACCCCTCCCCTCCCCCACTTCAAAGACACCCCTTGTGGGCGTTGTTGTGCCAGGTCAGAGCAACAACAACAACGCCAACAACACCCCCGGATACGTCATCACCGACGACCCCGACAACCCGTCACGGCACACCGTGCTCCATCCCGAGAGGACCTGACCCATGCCGCTCCACGCCATC
Source organism: Streptomyces sp. NPDC057428 (assembly GCF_042803195.1). Taxonomy (NCBI): domain Bacteria; kingdom Bacillati; phylum Actinomycetota; class Actinomycetes; order Kitasatosporales; family Streptomycetaceae; genus Streptomyces; species Streptomyces sp. NPDC057428. The sequence continues at coordinate 2,661 of NZ_JBHVCT010000081.1, read as the reverse complement.
CCCGAGAAGGCCGCCCTGCCCCACATCGCCACCGCCGGCTGCACTGTCCCCGTCCACATCCTCGAGGACGACGGCACCACCGCCCGCGTCCAGATCGAGGGCTGCGGCATCCACCTCCGCCAGGGCCAGATCCACACCGTGGCGTCCGACGCCATCGAGCCCATCCGCCGCTGACACCCCGAGGCTGGCCGCCATCCGCCAAGACATCGGCCAGCCCCGGGTCACCCATCCCCATCACAGAGACAGAACCATGATCATGGCACTGAAGCCCATCAGCATCGGCAACCTCGCCAGGAAGAACGAGCAGAGCAAACAGGCTCGGGAGACCGAGAAGGCCGCCAAGACTAAGTAGCCCGGCCCGATGCCCCGTTGCCGTATGCAGCGGGGCATCGCCGCGAGAGGATGCCCCCGTGACCGACACCTTCGACATCTGCTGCACCAGCGTCATCAACGGCACGAAATACGTCTTCCGCATCCCCCTCACCCGTGCCCTATGGGACGACGCTAAAGAGCAGTGGCGCACCGAGTTCCTCGACACCTGCCGCCTTCGATGCGCCGCCCAGATCTACAGGGAGACCGGCGTCGAACTCACCGAGCAGCAGACGGCTGGCATCGTCGCAGTCCCGGACGGCACAGAGAGGAGTGCCGAGCTGGTGGCGCAACTGGTGACCGTGCAGCTGCACGGCGGGCCCCTCGACGGGCAAAGCGTGGCCGTGGACCCGGAGGACCCGGAGCCAGGGATCGGCATCCTCGGGCCCGGCTGCGCCTACCCTGGTGGCCGGTCCTGGTACGAGCCGGATACCGAGGGCCGGTGGACGTGGCAGCACGACATCCCGTGGGGGCAGATGTGAGCAGCGACCTGGTGCAGTTCCTGAAACGCCGCCTCGACGAAGACGAGGAGATAGCGAAGGACCCAACGCACGCGACGTGGGCGACGGCCGAATGGCGCTTCAGTGACGCCGGCAACGCTCCGTACGTGGACCTCGGCACGAACCATCTCGACTCGGTGAGCAGCCTCAACGAGTCGGAGATGAGGCACATCGCCCGCCACGACCCGGCCCGCGTCCTCGCCGAGGTCGACGCCAAGCGGGAACTTCTCAGCCGCTACGAGGCCATGGTCGCAGACGTCCTCGTCGTGACCGGGCGCGAAGCGATCCTCTCGGAGTACCGGCGGGTCATCCTGCCGTCCCTGGCCCTGCCGTACGCCGACCACCCCGGCTACCGGGCCGAGTGGCGGCCGTAGCCCTGGCTGTCAGTGCTGCGTCGTACCGTCCGAGACGTCCAGCAGCCTGCTTGCTACTCGGACTCGCGCCCCCGTCCGGAGCTCCCCGGACGGGGGCGCGCCGCGTCTCGCTGGACAAGATCCACGATTAGCGCGACACTGCTGCCAGCACCACACGTGTGTCCGAGCCCCCGCCTACCGGCAGGGGCTCTCGTGCGTTCCGGACGGAGGACCATGGACGACTTGCTCACGACCGCCCAGGCCGCCGCCCACGCCGATCGCGCCCGCCAGCTCCTCAGCGCCGGCGCCGCCCACATCCGGCCCACGACCATCCGCGACTGGGCCAGCCGCGGACACCTCCCACGAGCCGGCCTCACCGAGACCCACCACCCCCTCTACCGGCTCGCCGACGTCGCCCGCGCCGAACTCGCCACCCGCAGCCGCGCCCTACGCCTCGTCGGCATGACCGAGACCCGCTGACCCCAGGACACCAACACCCACGCTGCGCCACGATGGCCCCCTCATCTCGTTCAGTCCCAGGGGGGACCATGCGCACCAGACTCACCGCGGCCGCCGTCACCACGGCCGCCCTGCTCACTCTCACCGCGTGCGGCAGTGAGCCCGAACCGTCCGCCAAGGCTGCGCCTGCACCGACCGTCAGCAAGGACGATGCCTTCCTCGCTGCTGTCGACGAGGCCAGCATCACCAGCTGGACCACCACCGGCCCGACCGACGCCGAGCTCCTCGACTACCCGCAGCGCTGGTGTGACAGCCTCGCCGAAGGGCACAGCGCAGACCATGTGCTGACCGCAGACGAAGGCCTCCTCTACCCGCTCGGCGAGGGCTGGGGCACCAAGCGGGACGAGGTCAACGAGCTCCTGGTGCTCGGCACCAAGACCTACTGCCCCAACCTCACCGACCAGGTCACAGAAGACCTGCGCGCCACCGGCGACTACTGACCGCACAGGAGGTGGCGCCCGTGGCTGGCAACCCCCGCAACGGGCGCCCCTACCGCACCCTCTGCACCCAGCAGCGCGCCCTCGGCCTGCCCTGCTGGATCTGCGGCCGCGACATCCCGTACGAGATCACCGGACCCGAGGCAGGCAAGCACCGCGACGCCTTCACCCTCGACCACCTCGTCCCGCTCTCACGCGGCGGAAACCTCCTCGACCCGGCCAACGCCCGCAGCGCCCATCGCGGGTGCAACTCCCGGCGCGGCAACCGGCTGACCACCGCGCAGCCCCGAGCTTCACGGAGGTGGTGACCATGTTCGGACGCAGCCGATGCCCCACGCACGACGTTCCCTCGCCGCGGCGCATCGCCCAGCTCGAAGCCGAGCTGGGTAGGGTGCGGATCCTTTCCAGGGACGGTTGAGCTGGGGTTTCGCTGATCTGGGTGTGGTTGGGGTGGCGGCTTGTCTACCGTGGCGGTAGAGGAGG